>CAYZAR010000023.1:796-12815 GCA_964476455.1 uncultured Micavibrio sp. | reverse complement strand
CTTCAACCATGCGCATAGCACCTTTGATGTCATTGGCGTTCAGATCTTGCATTTTTTGAGCTGCAATTTCTTCGATCTGTTTCTTGGTGATTTTTCCAACCGAAGCCCCTTTACCAGGAGCTTGAGCTCCCTTGGTCAGTTTAAGAGCCTTCATGATGAAATAGCTCACCGGAGGTGTTTTCATGACAAAGGTAAAAGAACGATCTTCGAAAACAGTAATGACGACCGGAATCGGCATTCCTTTTTCCATTTCTTGAGTCTTGGCATTGAATCCCTTACAGAATTCCATGATGTTGACCCCATGCTGACCGAGAGCCGGTCCGATAGGAGGCGACGGGTTGGCAGAGCCAGCCGCCACTTGGAGCTTGATATAGCCTTTAATCTTTTTGGCCATGTTATAAATCCTCCGATTTAGGGTTAGAGGGACGTGGTGCGGCTCGATCTGGCTCCTCAAACGGATTTTGACCGACAACCTTCCACAACTAGAGGCGGGTTATAGAGGATTTTTGGGTCACAAATCAAGCGAATTCCACATCCTTCTTGATAGAGCGCAAAAAACCCCGCCTTTTGAGCGGGGTTTTGGGAATTTCAGAGAGGTGGTGCCGATGATTAGGCAACTTTTTCAACTTGTGAGTATTCGAGTTCGACTGGGGTAGCCCGTCCAAAAATAGACACGGAAACCTTGACCCGTCCTTTTTCCTCGTCAATTTCTTCCACCATGCCTTCAAAGCTGGCAAAGGGGCCTTCCATAACTTTGACTTTCTCGCCGATATCAAAGGTAATGGCTTTGCGGGGTTTGTCCACGCCTTCCTTGATTTGTTTAATCAGGCGTTCGGCCTCTTTCTCACTAATAGGCGAGGGTTTGTTCCCCGCACCAAGAAAGCCCGTGACCTTTGGTGTATTCTTGACCATATGCCAAATTTCATCCGACATTTCCATTTTTGCCAGAACATAGCCCGGGAAAATTTTGTGTTCGGCATTGACCCGTTGGCCACGTTTAATTTCAGTGACCTCTTCGGTTGGAACCATGATTTCTTCAATTCGTTCCTCAATCCCCTGTTTCTTGGCTTTGTCCATAATGGCTTCGGCCACTTTGCCTTCAAACCCAGAATAAACGTGAAGAACGTACCAACGCATTGCGCCCATGATTTTTTCCTTTTCTATAAAGACTAATTTCCAAGACCAAGCAAAATTTTAATCAGGAATGAGAGAGCCTGATCCGTCACAAACAAGAACAAAGAGGCAATCACGACCATAATAAAGACAGCAATCGTACTGGAAACAGTTTCCTGACGCGTTGGCCATGTTACTTTTTTGGCTTCGCTTTTAACCTGTTTGAAAAATTCCGTTGGGGCAATTTTTGCCATTCTTGTGTCTTCCTTATACCTTTGTTTGTCCCAGAAGCTCGTAACGCGCAGGGCGTTTTTATCAAGCTCATATTATCGGGAATAGGGGAGTTTTACCCAAACTTTCCCCAAAAGGCAAGAGGTCTATTTTCTGACCCTTTCTTTGAGGGGGAGAACCCGTTAGATTACCGTTGTACTCCCGTCAGTCAGGGCTTGGTTCATGAAAAAGATCATCGTTGTTGTTACGTTAATTATCCTCGGAGCAGGACTCTGGGCCGGATTTGTGTTCAGTCTTCCTCCAGCCTTAGAAATTACATCTCCCACAAGGGGGCCTGCTGTTCTTGCCATTTATGCCACAGGTTCGGTTGAACCCAGCGTGATGGTTCCCATCTCTCCCAAAAGCGGGGGACGGCTCATCGCCCTCGAAGCCGATGAGGGACAAGAGGTTAAGAAAGGAGACATTCTCGCCCGCCTCGATGATGCTGATCTGCAAAACACGATTTCGGAACTTTCAGCCAAAACTGCCTTTGCCAAAAGTGAATATGCCCGCAAGGAAAATCTTCTGAAGCAGGGTTTGGTCAGTCGCCAATCCTTCGATCAAGCCCGCTCTGATAGCGAAGCCGCCGAAGCCGCCCTTTCTCGCGCCGGTGTGCAGGCCGATTACATGAAGCTTATTGCCCCTGAAAATGGCCGTATTATTCGCAGAGATGGTGAAATTGGACAAATGATTGCGGCAGGACAAAATGTTTTTTTTCTCTCTTGCTGCGCTCCGCTCCGCATTTCAACCGAGGTGGACGAAGAAGACATTGCCAAAGTTGAACCCGGGCAAAAGGTTCTGATCCGCGCCGATGCCTTTCCCGAAGATGTCTTCCACGGCAAAGTAAAGAGCATTACTCCTCAGGGAGATTCGGTTGCGCGGAGTTACCGCGTGCGGATTGAGCTAGATACTACCACTCCCTTGCTCATCGGTATGACGGCGGAAACCAACATTATCTTGAAAGAAAGCCCCAACGCTCTTCTGGTTCCTTCTTTGGCTGTGCGGGAGAATAAGGTTCAAGTTGTGACTGGTGACACCGTTCATATGCAAGATGTTACCATCGGCAGTCGTGGGCCAGAGAAAACCGAAATTGTTTCAGGCTTGGGCGAAACGGACCGCCTTCTCAAAACCTATAATACTAGTTTGAGTGAGGGACAAAAAATTCGTCCAGTGCTCAGTGGAAAATAAAGCGGAAAGTTAAGATGCGTTTATGAAACTTCTTATCATCATTGCCCTTCGTCACCTTCTCGCCCGCAAGCGGCAAAGTATCGTTTCGCTTTTGGGGATTATTCTTGGCGTGGCTTTTTTTCTGGCTATCTCGGCCCTGATGCAGGGATCAGAAAATGATTTTATGAAGCGTCTCGTTGACAACTCTCCTCATATCACCATTTCAGACGAATTCCGCGACCCTCGCATACAGCCTGTTCAGAAGCTTTATGAAGGAGGGGCTATTGATTTGAGAGGCATTAAACCCGTAACAGAAACGAGAGGATTGCGGGGATATAAACAAATTCTCTCTTACCTCAGAACTGTTTCCGGCTTACGCGCTTCCCCTGTTCTGGCTGGACAGGTCATTGTCAGTTTTGCAGGACAAGACAGCAGTTTGTCACTGTCTGGAATGATTCCTGCGGAGATTGCAACCGTTTCGACTATCCAAAACTATATGGTGCAAGGCAAAGTCGAGAATTTGATAGCCAATCCCAATGGTGTGATTATCGGGGCGCAAATGGCCAAAAGATTTGGTCTGGATATGGGAGATAATCTGACTGTCACCTCTCCGGCAGGCATTGTCAAAGTTTTTAAGATTGTTGGGATTTTCAAAACCGGACGCGGTCACTACGACGAAGAGCAGGGCTTTGCCGATTTGCGCCGTGTTCAGGTTTTAATGAACAAGCCCAACCGCGCCAACAGCATTATCATCAAAATTGACACCCCGCAAAAAGCCCGAGACATTGCCAAAACCATTGAAGCTCGCATTGGGTACAAGGCTATGTCGTGGCAGGAATCTTCCGAAGATTTGATGAACACATTCGCCATTCGCAACCGGATCATGTACACCGTGGTCAGCGCGGTTCTTCTTGTGGCCGCTTTTGGTATCTATAACGTCATCTCAACTGTCGTCATGGAGAAGCAAAAAGATATTGCCATCCTCAAATCAATGGGGTTTCTTTCCTCGGACATTCGCCGCATTTTTCTGGTTCAGGGCATTTTGCTCGGACTGGCTGGAAATTTCTTTGGGCTGCCTTTAGGCTGTGGATTCATGTTTGGCCTCGCCCATATTAAATTCAAACCCCCGGGGGCATCAGATGTTATTTTCATGCCGCTGTCATGGGGATGGGAGCAATTTGCCATTGCCGCCAGTTTCGCCATGATTGCCGCCATGATTGCCGCCTTCATGCCAGCTCGCAAAGCGGCCAAGGTGCATCCGGTTGATATTCTGCGCGGGGGGCTTTGATTGATATGGCGGAGGTTTTGTTAAAAGCCGAAAACGTTAGCAAAATTCTGGAGACAGAAGCTCTTCCGGTTTCTCTGGTCCGCGAAGCCAATGTTGAAATTCATGCAGGAGAATTTGTAGCCATTACCGGCCCTTCCGGCTCCGGAAAATCTTCTCTCCTCTACCTGCTTGGACTTCTTGATATTCCGAGTTCAGGAAAAATATGGCTGCGCGGGGCGGATATGTCAGGTCTATCCCACGATGATCTGGCTCAGATTCGCCTCTCGGAAATGGGGTTTGTCTTCCAATTTCACTTCCTGCTGCCTGAATTTTCAAGTCTGGAAAACGTCATGCTGCCCATGCAGCGATTGGGAAAATTATCCGCCTCTCAGATCCGCGCAAGGGGAGAAAATATTCTGGAAGAACTTGGCCTCGCCGACCACCGCTTCAAACTTCCTTCGCAACTATCAGGAGGACAGCGGCAAAGAGTGGCCATTGCCAGAGCCCTTGCCAACGATCCGCCCCTTATTCTGGCCGATGAGCCGACGGGAAATCTCGACACAATCTCCAGCCAGAATGTACAAGCCATTTTGCACAAATTAGCCCACGAACAAAGCCGCTCAATTATCGCAGTGACCCATGAACCGCCCCTCGCCGCCGCTGCCGACCGCGTTATCACCATTGTTGATGGACGGATTATTGGGGATTAGTTCGGCGTGAATCGCCAGAAAAAACGAAAGCGTTGACAAGTTTCAGGGAACAATCCACCATGTCCTCTTCAAAATTTGATCTGGAGAAGCCCAAAGTATGTCTTCCTCATGCCAAGCCATTGAATGGTTTTCTTCCCATGCAGAAGATTCCGCCACTAGGTTTCTGCGCAATACAGGAGATGGAAGTTTTATTCATACAATCATAACGCATCTCGGTCCACCTCCCCTTAATGTCCTTGATGTGGGGGCAGGAAGCGGTGACATTGCCGCTGTATTGGCTGAAAGGGGACACATCGTCACTGCGGTTGAGCCATGTAAGACCCTCCGCCAAATTGGAGAAAAAAGGTATGCTTCTCTCCCCCTGCATTGGATTGAAGATAGACTTCCTTTCTTGACCAACATCTCTTCTCGCGAGGGTCAGTTTGATCTTGTGCTGGCCTATGCCGTCTTGATGTTTATGGATCAATCCGAACGAATGGAAAGTTATAAACAATTAAACCGCATGGGACGAAAAGGTGGCCTGATTGCCATTCTGAATAAGTACAACCAAATGGAGCCTGAGCGTGGCGCATATCTGATTCCTCCTAACGAAGTTAGTTCCGTTGCTGCAGATCTGGGATGGAAACCCATTCTTTCAGAGAAACTCTCTTCCCTGCATGGAAACGAAAGCGACCTGTGGGTAGGATATATTTTTCGTCTCTAAGCCTGTTTTGTCTCTTGCATCGCCTTGTTTTTTCAGGTTAGCATGGATTTATGATATTGAGCGGTGCTGCCCCCTTCCTTCTACGACTTATCTACCCCTGATTTTCAGGGGCCGCCTTGGCTGCGGACGATCATCAGGGGCAAGTCTTTTTATTTTTTCCCAGTTAAAATTTAGGCTCTAGAAGGAATTTTTGTATGTCTGATCAGAATCTCATTATCATTTTTGACACCACCTTGCGCGATGGGGAACAATCTCCCGGGTGTTCCATGAACCTTGAAGAAAAGGTAAAAATGGCGCGGATGCTTGATGATATGGGAGTAGATGTCATTGAAGCCGGTTTTCCGGTTGCTTCTCGTGGGGATTTTGAGGCCGTTGAAGCCATTGCCAAAGAACTCAAAAATGCCGTTGTTGCTGGTTTGTGCCGCGCCACAAAGAAAGATATTGAGGCTTCGGCTGAGGCGATTAAACCAGCTCCGCGCCGCCGAATTCATACCTTTATCTCAACATCCCCTCTTCATATGAAGTACAAACTCCAGATGTCGCCGGAAGCCGTTTTAGAGGCCATTTCCGAGAGCGTGGCTTATGCGCGGAAATTTACCGATGATGTCGAATGGTCTGCCGAAGATGGCAGCCGGACCGAAGATGATTTTCTGTGTCAATGCGTTGAAGCCGCGATTAAATCCGGAGCAAAAACCATCAACATTCCCGACACGGTTGGGTACGCCATGCCCGATGATTACGCTGCTAAATTTCGGATGCTGATAAACCGCGTGCCGAACATTGACCAAGCTATTTTGTCGGTCCATTGTCACAATGACTTGGGACTTGCTGTTGCCAATTCCTTGGCCGGAGTGCTGGCCGGAGCGCGGCAGATCGAATGCACTATTAACGGCATTGGCGAACGGGCAGGAAATGCGGCCCTTGAGGAAATTGTTATGGCCATGCGCACTCGTCCTGATGCCATGCCCTTTCACAATAATATCAAAACCCAGAACATCACCAAAGTTTCGCGGGCTTTATCCTCAATCACTGGCTTTGTAGTTCAACCCAATAAAGCCATTGTCGGGGCGAACGCCTTTGCCCACGAAAGCGGTATTCACCAAGACGGAATGCTCAAACACGCCGGAACCTATGAGATCATGACACCGGAGTCGGTTGGGCTCACCAAGTCCAATCTGGTCATGGGGAAACATTCGGGTCGCCACGCCTTCAAAACAAAAATCGAGGAACTTGGCTATGCCCTTGGCGATTCAGCGTTTGAAGATGTCTTTAACCGTTTCAAAGAATTGGCCGATAAGAAGAAAAATGTCTTTGATGAAGATATAATTGCCCTGATTGACGATGAAGTTGCCCATGAGAATGAAAAGATCAATTTTGTTTCTCTCGTAATCCAAGCCGGAACCAAGGGACCGCAAATCGCTTCGCTAGAATTGCTGGTGGATGGCACAGCTAAATACGCAATGTCAGAAGGAAATGGTCCAGTAGATGCTATTTTCCGCGCCGTGCGAATGATCGTGCCCCATGAAAGGGCTAACCTTCAGCTGTTTCAGGTTCATGCCATCACTGGGGGGACTGATGCTCAAGCAGAAGTCACCGTTCGGCTAGAAGAAGACGGGAAAACCGTCACAGGTCAGGGAACGGATGCTGATACGTTGGTTGCAGCGGCACGAGCCTATATCCACGCTTTGAACAAGCTCATAGACAAGCGGCAAAAATCGGCCCCTGCCATCGATTCCCAAATGATGGGAGGCGAACGCGTCGGCCCGTAACGAAAAGAAAAAGCATAAAATATAAGAAAAAACAATTAGATAGCCATTTTCCCCCTTTTGCGGGGGAAAAGTGCTTCGCACTTATGGGCCCGATAGGCTATAAAAACTTTGAAAGGAACGATACCCACGATGACCAGTGATCCATCTTCTTGTTGCTCCGGAAAAGTCAAAGCCTTTGTGCTAGGTATTGGCTGTCTGCTCATAGCGTTTTCATTTTTGACCTTGGGCGACAATATTCTTAACGGCCTGACCCATTTCAGGAGTTTCGACCGCTACGTTTCCGTCAAAGGGTTGGCCGTCAAAGATGTTGATGCCGATCTTGCCGTGTGGTCTATTTCATTCACCGTAACTGCTGAAACTCTTCTTCAAGCTCAGGACGCTTTATCCAACAGCGAAAAACAAGTGAGAGAATTTTTGCAAACCAACGGAATTGACACTGAGCAAATTCGTTTGCAAAACATTAGTGTTTTGGACCGCAAGGCTCAGTTTTATAACAATGACTCTAGTAACGCCACTCTTCGCTACGTCTTGTCTCAAACATTGGTTGCTCGAACCAACAATATTTCCTCCATGCTTAAAGCCTCGCAGAATATTTCCGACCTCGTAAAGCAGGGTGTTACGTTAGGTGACCCCAACGGAGGAACAAATCCCGTTCCTCAATACTTGTTTACGAAACTGAATGATGTAAAGCCAGAATTGATTGCCGAAGCCACAAAAAATGCACGCCTAAGCGCGGAACAATTTGCCAATGATAGCGGACAGAGTGTTGGACAAATACGAACAGCTAATCAAGGAACAATTCAAATTGAATCACGAGACCCGGGGATTTCGGAAACGGAAAGCCCACGAAAATCTGTCCGCGTTGTAACGACCGTTGAATATTTTTTAGGAAACTAGGATCTGTAATGAAATTCACTCTTTCTTGGCTTAAAGACCATCTCGACACCACTGCAACACTCAGTGAAATTGTTACCAAACTAACTGCTGTCGGACTGGAGCTGGAAGAACTAGAAGACCGAGGGGCTGCGTTTGCCCCCTTCAAGGTGGCCGAAGTGATCGAAGCCGTCCCTCACCCAAATGCGGATCGTTTGCGCGTGTGTCAGGTTAAAACAGAAAACGGGATGATACAGGTTGTTTGCGGGGCTCCGAATGCACGGTCAGGTATGAAAGCCGTTTATGCCCCCGAAGGCAGTTTAATTCCCGCAAGCGGTTTGGTTTTGAAAAAAACAAAAATCCGCGATGTTGAATCAAATGGGATGTTGGTCAGCGAACGCGAAATGGGATTGGGAGAAGATCATAACGGCATTATTGACTTGCCGCTTGAAACGCCGATTGGCACGCCGATGGCTGATATTTTTGGATTGAACGATCCCGTCATTGAAATCAACCTCACTCCCAACCGTCCAGATTGTGCTGGGATACGCGGAATTGCACGAGACCTTGCTGCGGCGGGTCTGGGCCGTCTGAAACCACTGCCTGTTCCAAAAGTTCCAGCAGAGTTTGAATCAAAAATAAAAGTTTCTTTGAATTTTGATGAAGAAAATAAATCAGCTTGCCCCTTGTTTCTGGGACGTGAGATTAGAGGCGTTAAAAACGGCCCCTCCCCTGAATGGTTACAAACGCGCCTCAAGGCCATTGGCTTGCGGCCTATTTCGGCCTTAGTGGATATAACCAATTATTTCTGTGTGGGTCTGTGTCGCCCTCTTCACGTCTTCGACGCAGATAAGCTCACAGGAAATATTCATGTCCGTTTTGCCAAAGACGGAGAAACGCTCGATGCTCTCAACGATAAGTCTTACACACTTAGTAATTCGATGATTGCTGTGTGTGATCACAGGATGCAGCGAGACAACAACCAATGTTTACCTCGAAGCAGCCTATTTTGACCCACTGCGCATTGCCCGCACAGGCCGTGCGCTTCAGCTTTCTTCTGATGCCAGATACCGTTTTGAACGGGGGGTTGATCCGGCCTTCACCGCAGATGCTGTGGAGTTGGCTACAAAGATGATTCTGGACCTGTGCGGAGGCGAAGCAGGAAGTGTGGTCCAAGCCGGAGAAGTTCCCCCCTGCCGTGCCGAAATTCATTATGCGCCAGATCACTTCAAAAAACTGATTGGTTTTGATCTTCCGGCAAAAACCCAAACGTCCCTTCTCGGCTCTCTCGGTTTTGCGGTTGAAGATCAAGGAACACATTGGAAAGTAACCGCCCCAAGCTGGCGGCCAGATGTTTTTGGTCCGGCGGATATTGTTGAAGAACTCGCAAGAATCAATGGGTTTGATGCCATTCCGCCCATCTCGGTTACAAAAGAAACAGCGGTCACGCAAGCAGCCGAGACCCCGCGTGGGGCGAGAATCCGCAAAATTCGCGGTAGCCTCGCAGCAGCAGGTCTTCAAGAATGCGTGACATGGTCGTTCATGGAAGAAAAGCTTGCCCTTGAATTCGGAGCAAATGACAAAGGAAAAGCGTCTTCTCTTCACTTATCAAACCCGATCAGCAATGATCTAGATCAGATGCGCCCATCTATTTTGCCAAACTTAATTGCTGCTGCAGGCCGCAATGCGGACCGTGGATACCCGGGAGCGGCTCTGTTTGAGGTTGGCCCAATTTTCTTGGGGTCCGATGCCAATGAACAACCCTATGTCGCAAGCGGGATCCGCACTGGAAGCTCTGGCCCGCGTCACTGGAGCGGGGCAGAAACAGCGCGCCCCGTTGATGCGTTTGATGCCAAAGCCGATATGTTGCGCGTTCTTGAATCATGCGGGGCTCCGATGGCTTCTGCACAAATTACCCGTGAAGCGCCGCGTTGGTTCCATCCCGGGAGGTCAGGGGCCTTGCGCTTGGGTTCTAATGTCCTTGCGTATTTTGGAGAAATTCATCCAGCCCTCCTTGATAAGATGGGAGTCAAAGGGCCTGTCGTGGGGTTTGAAGTTTTTCTGGAATCTCTTCCAACCCAGAGAAAGAAATCCTCTACGGCTTTGCCCTTGGTTCAGCTTTCGGCGTTCCAACCCGTTTTGCGTGACTTTGCTTTCTTATGTGAGGCCAAAACAGAAGCCGAGAACTTGATTAGAGCTATTCGTTTGGTTGACAAAGATTTGATCTCTGATGTCAATGTGTTCGATGTCTATCAAGGAAAAGGGGTTCCTGAAGGCCAAAAATCGGTGGCCATTGCCGTGACGATTTCCCCCAAAGAACGCAGCCTGACCGATAGTGAAATAGACTCTCTTTCCAAGAAAATCATTGAGGCTGTTGCCCAAAAAACCGGCGGAGTTCTGCGCGGTTAGAGCTTTGCGGCTCTAACCCGCCCGCTTCCTTTTCTTTACCGTTCCTGAGCAGAAAACTCCTCAGCAAGTATTTCCTTGCGCGAGATTTTTCCGATCATGGTTTTGGGAAGAGGCTTGTCGCGGAACTCAATTAAACGTGGCATTTCAATTGGGGAGAGTTTGTCTTTCAAAAACTCCCTCACCTCTGCCTCAGTCAGTAATCGCCCGTGCTTTGGCTTGATCCATGCCTTTGGAATCTCTCCACGATCTTTGTTGGGCAGACCAGCCACCACACATTCCTCAACAGCAGGATGAAGATAAATCGCTTCTTCAATATTGCGGGGATAAACATTGTATCCGTTGACTAGAATTAGGTCTTTAATGCGATCCACGATAAAGACGTATCCCTCCTGATCCATATAGGCAACATCTCCGGTACGGAGGAAACCATTGCGAAAAATTTTGCCGGTCTCTTCTGGTTTATTCCAGTAACCCTTCATCACTTGCGGACCTTTGAGGCAAAGCTCTCCGGCTTCGCCAAGAGGGATGGGCTCTCCACTTTGCGGCTCACATAATTCGACAATAGTGGACGGGAGAGGCAAGCCAATTGAACCAGGTTTGTTGATTCCTTCGGTTGGGTTGGCGCAAACAACAGGGGAGGCCTCGGTCAGTCCATAGCCTTCGACGAGAATACAGCCCGTTGTCCCTTCAAACTTCTTTTTGACTTCAATCGGAAGTGGGGCTCCCCCAGAAATACAGTACCGCAAAGATGTCAGATCGTAGGTAGAGAGTTTGGGATGATTGTTGATAGCATTGTAAATCGCTGGAACGGCTGGAAAGAAATGCGGCTTTTCCTTGTCAATCAAAGCCAATGTCTCGCCCAGATCAAAACGAGGCAAGGCAACAATTTCAAACCCGCACTTGACGCTGAAATTCATAATCGCCGTCATGGCAAACACATGAAAAAAGGGAATCACCCCCAGCATCTTTTCCTGTCCGTGGTGAATATCGTGAAACCAGCTCACACATTGTTCGACATTGGCTGTCAAATTCGCATGAGTTAGCATCGCTCCTTTCGGGACACCCGTTGTTCCCCCCGTATATTGGAGCAAGGCAATGTCGTTTTCTATATCAATCGGGGGAGGGGTGAATACCCCGTCATTATCTGTGAGCCTTGAAATAAAAACATGCCGATCATCGTTGGGAACATCGGCAATTTCTCCCGACCGAAACAGCGAAAACAGAAAATTTTTGGGAAAAGGCAGAATGTCCACAAAGGGACAGATCACAATCTGGTTCAGCCGCGTGGTTTGCAGCATTTTTTCTATTTTGTCATAGGCGATTTTCAGATCAAACGTAATCATCAAATCGGTCTGACTATCTTCAATTTGGTGAGCCAATTCCCGCTCGGCGTAGAGCGGATTAAAATTGACAATCGTAGCTCCGGTTTTGGCAATTGCGTAATAGGCAATCAGGTAATACGGCGTATTCGGTAAACAAATTCCAACCTTTACCCCTTTTTCAACTCCGTGATCGTGTAGACCTTTGGCCATGCGATCGGTCAAATTTCCGATTTCTTCCCATGTCCAGATACGACCCATGAAATTAAAGGCAGGGCGGTTAGGAAAGCGACGGCGGCTCTGGTCAAGATAAGAAAAAATAGGGCCTGTCCATATAGGGGTATTCCAATGAATTTCTGGCGGATAACTTTTTTCCCACAAATACGATTGTTCGGCCATCTTTCCCCCTTTAGTAAAAT
>CAYZAR010000023.1:0-786 GCA_964476455.1 uncultured Micavibrio sp. | reverse complement strand
GCCAAGACAAAAGAGGCTCACACCAGAAAACCATATCCTTTTACTCTACCATGCTTAGGAAATAAAGTCATGAAGCTGTTCTGCTGCGGTGCGCAGCAAACGCCTAGACGATTTGAAGAAAATGGAGTAAAACATAGAATTGTAGTACTGTGATTTTATCTATGCGGGGGGCATAGGAAGCGTGGCAAATTCGGTATCAAGTGGTTCTTTTGTTCCTGAAACCCAACAAGGTTTTGTGAAGGCTCGCCTGAAATGGTTCAACGGAGCCAAAGGGTTTGGCTTTGTTATTCCCGAAGATAATCCGGTCGATGCCTTTTTGCACATCACCCAATTGCAAAAAATTGGGGTTCATGGCCTCGGCGAAGGTGCCATTGTTTTGTGCGCAGTTGATTACGGCGACAAGGGGGCCACGGTCACCGAGGTTGTTGAGATTCTAGACCACGGGGTTTTACCAGTTGGTTTGATGGAACTTGATCCAGCGAACGCAGATGTCTTGAAGACCAAAGGCCTCGTCAAATGGTACAAAGAGGACAAAGGCTTCGGCTTTGTGACACCTGATGACGGGATGAAAGATATTTTCGTCCATAAATCCTGTCTCGACCGCGAAGGAATTGAAACCCTTCTGGCTGGGCAGCGCGTGCGCGTCGCTTTCAAGACCGCTCCCAAAGGGCGCGAGGCCGTGTCCCTTTCTATTGAAGACACCCCGTAACCACGAAATTTACGCCCTGTTTAGTCCCCCTTTGTGATGGATAGGGTTAATTCTGAACTTTTCTGGCTCAGTTGTCC
>CAYZAR010000022.1:0-13244 GCA_964476455.1 uncultured Micavibrio sp. | reverse complement strand
CCCTAGAATTTGTCTTCCGCCAAATTCGGGCGATGACGGGGATGATGGAGGGACTAACATACACGCGTTATCCCTTGAATTTTTAGCGGATTTTGGTTAAACCCGTGGCATGAAAACATATTCCCACGCGCCGTTCATGGGCGGCAAGCCCGACTCTCTGGTTATTTTTTTGCATGGTTATGGATCGAATGGTCAAGACCTGATCTCTCTTGCCCCGTATTGGGAGCGCGCTTTGCCCCATACTGCTTTTATTTCCCCCGATGCCCCTTTTCCCTGCGAGATTGGCTTCGGCTATCAATGGTTTTCTTTATCCGATGTGAGCTTGACTGCCCGTATGGAGGGAGTTGAAAAGGCTGCTCCTTTGCTCAATCAATTCATTGACGAACAAATCACCAAATATAATCTGCCTGCTGCGAAAATTGCTTTGGTCGGGTTTTCTCAAGGAACGATGATGAGCCTGTATGTCGCACCGCGCCGCTCGCAGCCCTTGGCTGGCGTGATTGGCTATTCGGGTGCGTTGCTCGGAGGAGAAGAATTTGCAACTCTTCCTTCGATCGTAAAACCTCCCATTCTTCTGATTCACGGCGATTCTGATCCGGTTGTTCCCGTTGAGGCCTATCATCATGCCATGGCCAGTTTTGCCAACGCCGGATTTACTGACCTTTCGGGGAGCGTGACTCCGGGTCTGGTGCATAGCATAGATGAGCAAGGTTTGATTGATGGACTCGCTTTTTTGCAGCGCGTTTTTTCTTAAGTTTCAAGTAATAGACGAAATCTTATTACGTATTGAGCGGCGTCAAGCAAATATTTGCATAATATTTTGCAGCGCGTCAACGATTTTTTAACGAATTGCTATACGCAGAGGCCAAGATTTATTATAATTAAATTATAAGGGTTAAAGGCTGAAACGATGATGAAACTCTCGCCATTTGCTCCGTATCTCTCTTATATCTTGGGTTTCCGGCCCGCAGGAGGTCTTGATGACATGCCCTGTTTGTGCTGATTGCTTAACGCCTTTGGATCGGTGTCCAGCTTTGGTTTTGAATGCTGATTTCCGTCCCTTAAGTCATTTCCCCCTTTCCGTATGGCCTTGGCAGGAAGCTGTTAAGGCCATTTTTCGTGAATCAGTGGTGGTTGTTTCTGAATATGAGCGGGTGGTCAGATCTCCCAGTCAGGAAATAAGACTCCCCAGTGTGCTGGCTCTCAAGGAATATGTTCCTTCGGATCGCGTGCCGGCTTTTACCAGATTTAATGTTTTTCTTCGGGATGGGTGGCAATGCCAGTATTGCGGCGACACGTTCCGAACCAACGAGTTGACGTTCGATCATGTGATACCGCGATCACATGGCGGGCGGACATCCTGGACGAATATCGTCACGGCCTGTCAGGATTGTAATACAAAAAAAGGAAGCCAGACCCTGCGCGAGTGTGGAATGGTTCCCCTTCATGATCCTGTTGTCCCAACGATTCATGACCTTCAGGAAAACGGACGAAAATTCCCACCCAACTTTCTTCACGAAAGCTGGTCGGATTTTCTCTATTGGGAAACCGAGTTGGTAGAACAATAGGCAAACTAAAAAAGCGGTAACAAACATATAAAAACAAGGAGGTTGTCATGTTTGGTAAATTAATAGATGTAACGAGCATTCGGTCCACGTCAGATGCGGTATGGTTTTATCTATCATCCCTCATCCTATTGGTCGGATTTTCAACAGTAATGACTTACGTTTTGCATTCGGTCGGTGTGATTGACACAGTCGGCAGTTTCTTTGACGGCGGTCATGTTCATACTTTGATCGGAACGGGGTTTGTGTTGGTTCTCTCCAGCATGATCTTGACCGGACGGAAATTGACGAGTGATCTGTTCTCTATCTTACTCGTTGGGGTTGGTGTTTATCTATCCTACACCACCAACGTTATGCTAGGAATGCTACCCGTTGCTTTGCTAACGACATTGCCCGGAACCAGCAAATAACAAAAGTCTCTTCCCATCCTAAATGAAGCCAGAGAATTTGCTCTGGCTTCTTCTTTTTTCTTGCTTTTTCTTATACTGAATTGATAGCGTTGCGGCTTACAGAAAAAGAGGCCGGAATGTTGAGAGATTTATTTGATTTTTCCAAAAAGCGCAGCGGAGCAGAAGCCGTCGCTTTTTATATGTTTTATTTGGGATGCTTTGCGTTGCTTTCGGCTATGCTGGGGTTCGAGGTCTAAAGAAGGCTGAGACCGTCGCGTTTTCTAAGGCCAACATAAGCCAGACACAAAACGCCCAATCCCAAGCAAAGCGCAACGTTATAATTCGCCATTGAGAGCCCAAACAGGCTCCATGGGATTTCGTCACAGCGAACCACCGAGACTTCTTGGATTCGCCGGATAAGCTCTTCGACTGAGCCACTCATATCTGGCGCAGAGCATCCTTCTAAGCCCGTCCACCATTTGCGCTCAACGCCCGAATGGTAGAAGGCAATCACCGAATTGACGAGAAAAATAAAACCCGAGAGGCCAATCATCAAAGCGCGGAATCTGGCAACCGCCGCCCCATAAAGGCCAAGCAAAATATTGAGTCCAAAGGGGCCGCGCTGAAGCAGGCAAAGGTAACAAGGTCGCAGATCAAACCCGAATTGAGCAATCAAGGCAGCCATCAAAGAAAAAGCAGAAATCCCCGCAATTGACAGGCAAACAAATTGCGGTGGAAGGGTCCAAGGTTTCAGGACATAAGGCAAAAGTGTCATCAGGAATCCCCTTTTCGAGGAAATTTATATCAGGGCTGGTTTGATCCGGCAATATCTTCTGCTGCCGGAAAAAGAACATCGCGCACAAGCCAGACTCCCAAACTAACCGAGGCAATCCACCCCACCACACAGGCCGTAATGGCTCCATAAGCTCCGTAAAATGGACACAGGGCAAAGGCCAAAAGAATACCAATCGCACCTGCCCCTAACCTTAGGTGGTTGTAACGCTTCAATTGTCCGGCTTTGACGATGACTGTTTCCAAGGGGTAGGACAATGCGCCAAATGAAAAATAAGCGGCCCAACCAATGATAAGTGGCCAGAACTCAGCATAGCGTTCCCCATAAAACAGCAAGACAATCGGTCTGCCAAGGGCCGCCGACCCCAAAAGAGTGAGGAGGCACAAAGCTCCGTAGAGTCTGACTTGACGCAGAAAAGCACTGCGAAGGCCAAAAGATTTTCCGTTCACACTCGAATACTGGAAAAAGTTTTTGTCAATAACATCTAGGCTCCTGACAATAATGCTCAAAGGCTGGACAAGGCCGCGAATGGCAACAAAGGCCGCCGTTTGCGCGGGCGCGGCGATGGCTCCGAGAAGAAAGAGCGGAAATTCACTGAACCCTGAAGATCCCGCAATTCCTAAGATCGAGCTGGGAAGGAGCCTTTTGTTAGCTTTTGTCATCATACGCCACCCCCAAAAGAAATCGGGCTTGCCCGTGATCCAGACAAGCCGCGCAATTTTAAGGGCGGCATAGGTCCCCACAATGAGCATCAAAGGAAGAAAACCAATTTGCCAGAAGCGGGCCGCGAAAAACAAGGCGGCGTTCAAGCCGCAAAACAGAAGCGAGGAAAGAAACGGG
This sequence comes from uncultured Micavibrio sp., assembly GCA_964476455.1. Classification (GTDB taxonomy): domain Bacteria; phylum Pseudomonadota; class Alphaproteobacteria; order Micavibrionales; family Micavibrionaceae; genus UBA1573. The sequence continues at coordinate 9,657 of CAYZAR010000022.1, read as the reverse complement.
TCTATAATGCGTCCGGTTTTGAGCAAAACAATGCGGTCAAAGCTCAGTTGCGCGTAGATGAGGGTCGTTACCACAATCACTGCCGCTAAAGCCGTATGGAAGGGAGAGGGGAAAAAGAGCATGAAGCCTGCCATGACCACGGCTCCAAGGCCAAGCAAGCACCCCCATGTCACAAGGTGTTGGCCCATGACTTTTGAAAGGCGTTTGACAAAAATCGGCGCAGGAAGGAGGGAGCTCTGGACAATGTAACACGTTCGCTGCGTACTTTGGACCAACAGAGAAATAGAAAGCCCAATCCCATAGGCCGTGACTTCGCTATCAGTATAAAACCGCGCCAAAGTTACCGTCAGGATGAAGTTTCCTGCCGAAAAGAGGATTTGGTCCAGAAGAGAGAGCAACCTTAAGTGGAGAGTGCGCGCTTTTTTGGCGGCATTCAGCCCTTTTGAGATATGCTGTCCCAAGTGTTTCATCTTGATTTCTGTCCAAGCCTCATGTAGAAAACCGCATTCCCTATACCACCCCTTACGGCGCGGTACTACCAAATTTCTAGGTTACGCGAGGGGAGGAAGGTTCGTAAAACGGAAGTTAAGAATGGAAAATAACAAAAAGAAAATAGCCGTTATCTGCGCCTATCTCCCCGGGCGGAATACTGGCATGGTGACGGTCGATTTAGCGGCGCATACGATTGTGGCTGGTATGTTTCCAGAAGCTGAGGTTACGCTCTATACTTTCAGTAAAGAGGGAAAACAGGAGTACAAAGACGGAGATATGCCGCATCAGTACCTTGATATTGTTCAACATTCTGAACAGTTTCTTCGCTCGGATGTCTTCCTTTACTGGGGAGATTTTATTCATTCTCGGTCTTATTGGGTCTATGACATGGGGGCGTGGAACGATGGGATACAAGGCGGCGGCGGGAGCCCTGCGGAGCGGGCCCTTCTTGAAAACCGGTCAAAATACATATTCTTGTCTCTCTTGGATGAGGCACAGCTCAAGAAAGCAATCGTTTTTGGGAGTACCATCATCACCAATGATGCCACAGACGAGATTGATACGCTCTATACGAATAGTTTTCAGAGATTTTTCTCAAAAATTGGAGCGGTTCTTTTCCGCGATGCGTTGTCCTCCGCCAAGGTTTCTCCCTTGCGAGGGCATGACGCAACTTTGGGATGTGACTGCGCTATTTTGTTGCAAAATAGCGATTTGAACCAGTTAAAAGGATTCAAAAAATCTGAGACACAAAGCGGTGTGGGAGTCTTTTTTGGCCGCTCCCCCTCTAAACTTCATATGCTTATTTTCTCAAAGTTAGTGGGGTCTCAACTCGGCGAAGCGTGCAAATGGATCCCGTGGTTTCCCAGCAGCTCTTTGATGCGGCGTGTCGCCGGTCTTGTTTTTGGCTATGAGGTCAATTCGGTTCCTTGTGAACCCGGGGTGATTTTGTCGCAGATGAGCGCGTGCCGTTTTATCGTCACAGATACATATCATCTTTGTGTCAACGCATGGAGAATGGGCATTCCAGCCATCTGTATCGGAGAGGGAGCAAGCGGGGCGTTGCACTCTTTGGCTGATAAAAAGAAAGAAATTCTCTATGAAATGTATGGTGGTCGTCACCTGTATGTCTTCCTTGAAAAAATCCGTTGTTTGCCAAAAATGTTGAGAGAGGCGCGTCGCGTCGCAAAAATTGTGCAAGACGAAAAAGTAACCGCAGCGATTGCACAAAACATCCAAAGTCACAGAAGAATGGCTTTATCTCGGTTGGAAAAAGCGGTGCGCGAAGCGATGGCGGTTCAATGAACGATGGATCTGTGAAAGTTTCGGTTATTGTTGCGGCGTATAATGCCGCAGATACAATTGACGAATGTTTGTACTCTTTATGCCGTCAAAGCTTGAGCGGTATCGAAGTGATTGTTGTAGATGATTGCTCGCTCGATCAGACTTCAACAATCGTGGCACAGTGGGTTCAAAAAGACCCACGGGTTCGGCTCATTCGTCAGGAAATAAATGGGGGCCCTGCTGCCGCTCGCAATGCCGGACTTGAAGTTGCTCGCGGCGAATGGGTTGCTATTGTCGATTCTGATGACACGATTCACCCAGACCGTTTGGCCAAAATGGTTGAGGCTGGCGAGAAACAAGGTGTGGATATTGTCTTTGATAATATTTCATGGCTGCGCGAAGGTGAATTGGAGCAGGATAAAAGTTTCTTTTATGTATCTCCTCGGCTTGATGTTTTTGGTCCGCTCTCCATGGCGGCCTATGCCTTATCCCATTTGCGCGGAAGCCGTGTGCCGAGCTTAGGATTTTTGAAACCTCTTCTCCGCGCTGAACTGCTGCACAAACATCATATCCGCTATAACCCCGCTTTGCGCCTGTCGGAAGACAGTTTGCTGATTTTGACTCTTATGTCCTATGGAGCAAAGGCTGTGTTGTTACCTGAGGCCTATTATCTGTATCGGCGGCGCGTTGGGTCTTTGTCCTATGGGTTTGGTCTTGATAAAATGCGCAGCTTTGATCGCGCCTTTACCGACTTGATGGAGACGGCTTGGACGCGGCTTTCCGCCGCAGACGGTGCCGCTTTGAAAATACTGGTCGAATATAATCGTCGGCGCATATTAGCCCGCGAAGCCGCTGAAAACCTCGTAGGCGGGAGATTGGCGGACGCGTGGAAGGCTCTGCGCTCTGGCCGCGTGGTGCTGAAATATTTTTTACGGGACCTTGCGAGCATGGCCAAAAAATTTCTCCGTACCTGCGGAAAATCATCATGAGCGCGTGTTCCCAATTGGTCCCAGTTTCGGCGGCAGAATGGCTTGATGCCATCGCAGGGTTTGAAGATGCCACGATCTATCAAACCGCTGCCTATGCCACGATCCGATGGGGAGAGCCGCATATTCACCGTTTGGTCCTCAAACAGGGGAGTGAGATTTTGGGGGCAGCGCAGATTGTTCTTCGTACCTTGCCTGCGCTTCCCTTTGGCGGCATTGCGTATTCTCCACGGGGGCCATTGACGCTTCGCCACGGCCAAAATTTTGACCCCGAGATTTTCTCGGCCATGACCCATGCTCTGCGCAACGAGTTTTCACTCCGGCGCAAGGCCGTCTTGCGTCTTTCCCCGCCCTTGCTCGGCGAAGCGGACAAACAACAAGCCCAAACAATTTTAGAAACAATGGGCTTTGTCGCCAATCCCCATATTCCCCAATCGCGGACCGTGTTGCTTGACCTTGCCCCTTCGCTGGACGATCTCCGCGCTGGGCTTGAAAAAACATGGCGGTCCAGCCTGTCCAAAGCCGAGCGGTCGGGGCTTGAAATTCGCTCCGGAACCAGTCCAGACTTGCTGGCGATTTTTACAACGCTCTATGAAGAAATGCTGGCACGAAAAAAATTCACCCCCGGGGCGGATTATCACGAATTCATCAAGATGCAGCCGCTTCTTGGTGAGAGCGAAAAAATGAGAATCTGGGTATGTCTGTATGAAGGCCGCCCGATCAACGCGACAATTCTCTCTCCCTTTGGAACCCCGATTTATCTGTTCGGCGCAAGCGGAGACCAACCCACCGGAGCCAATGGGTCCTATCTTTTGCAATGGGAAATGGTGAAATGGCTCAAGGAACATGGGGCCAAAACCTATGACCTTGGCGGGATCGATGCGGAAGGCAACCCGAGCGTGACCCGTTTCAAGTTTGGTCTGGCCGGAAAACACGGGCGGGAGGTGACATTGCTGCCAGCCTATGAAATCGCTGACAATGCGGCAAACCGTTTGGCGATCAAGGGTGTTGAGGCTTTGCGCCGTTTGAAAAAAAGGGCGAAATAAGATGAAATCGCCGCAAAAATTGGAATATGTTGCCTCCAGCCTGCCTGTGCGGGTCTTGCGCAAAATCCGGCGGGTCGCAGCGCAACTCTTTTATAAAACACCTTTGGCGATTCCCCCCGATTTCCGCGCCGTGAGTTTTTGTTTTGATGATTTCCCCCAAACGGCCCTGCGCGGGGCGGAGATTTTAGAATCTTGCGGGGCGCGGGGGATTTTTTACACCTGTTTTTCTTTGTTGGGAAAAGAGAGTGTCAGTGGAAAAATTGCCGAACTTCCCGATGTTTTGGCTCTGGTCCAGCGCGGCCATGAAATAGGGTGTCATACCTATGACCATATTGATTGTTCCATGACTCCGGCCCTTGCGGTTCGCGATTCTTGCCAGACCAATCGTAAAATGGCCGCTCAAAACGGATTGCTCCTAAAACATTTTGCTTATCCACAAGGAGAAATGGCCCCCGCCGTCAAACGAGTCTTGCGACAAGATTACCAAACTGCCCGCAGCGTCTTGCATGGTGTGAACCGAGAAGCGGCAGATGCCCATTGTTTGAAGGCGGTCCCTCTTTATGGGGCGACACAGGGGCCAGTTCAGGATATAATCCGCGATGTGGCGCAAAAGGGCGGTTGGCTGATCCTTTATACGCATGATGTTTCGGACACGCCTTCGGCTTATGGCACAACTCCGGAAAGGCTTCACTCGGCGGTGAAGCTGTGTAACGATTTGAATATTCCGGTTTTAACAATTGGTGAGGGGCTCAATCGCCTGAAAACCAAATGCTGACAAAAGAACGAGTTGCGGGAATAACAAAGGGGCTGTTGTTCTTCAACGCCGTTATTGCAGAGTCTGTTTTAAGACACCGCGAGTTTGCTGAAAAGTCCATTGATTTTCAGATCATCGTCAAGATGGGGATGTGGGCTATCACGTTTGCTTTTTGTGCCTATTGTTTTCGCTTGTGGGTCGGGAAGCTGACGCGGATTGACAAATTTATGGAAGTTTTGTTGCTAGCCATTGTGGTCGTAGCTTGTTTTTACGCACCGAATATTCTTTATAGCTTAGCATCAGCCTTTTCTCTTTTTTCGGTTTTCTTTCTTTTGTTTTTATCTTCCGCGCTTTTGAAAAACAAAGAGATTTTATGGCCTATTATCCTAGGGTCTACTTTGGTTTCTGCAATTTCAATCGTGGTGTATTTTGTGAATCCGGAATTTGGTCGGATGATTGAGTTACATGGAAACGTTCTTGAGCCCGGGAAACGCTTAACCGGAATTACCGGAACGGCGAATGTGGCGGGCTATATTTCTGCTTTTACCTGCCTTGCCCTTTATAACTACAGGAGATACATCCCCAACAAGATTCCTCTCTATTTCTATGCTATGACTGCCATTAATTTTGCAGTTTTGCTGCTGAGCAATAGCCGAACATCTTTGGCGGCTTTGTTGCTCTCAATTGCTGTAGCAGAACTGGTCAGGCTTACCCTTTCTCGTATTATTGTCTTTTTCAGCCTTGTTTGCTTTTTGATTCTTTTCCTGATGGTCGTTGATATTGAATCTATTTTGGTAATGGCCACGCGATCAGGAGACATTAGCGAGATTACCTCGGGGACAGGGCGTTCAGTCATTTGGTCTCTTGTCATGCGTCTTATTGAGGAACGGCCATTTTTTGGGTGGGGATATGCTAGCACAATCTTTGTTCTGCCGGCAGAAGGAGCTTCTCTGGGCTTCGCTCCGGCCCATGCCCATAATGCGGTTCTCCAAGTTCTAGTTTCGGTTGGGATTGTTGGCTTTGTTCCCTTCGCCGCTTTGTTCTTGATGAAAATATATTACGCCATGAAATTCAGAGACCCCTTGAATACTTCATTCATGATGTTTCTGGTGGTTGAAAGCATCACGGAGTGTATTGCCTTTCAAGGACCGGCAACGCTAACATCTTTGGTTCTTGCTACTGTTCTTTCCCTGAAGTTTAACGAAAAAAATGAAACCAGTTCTTATCCACATCAGCAGCGATTATCCGGACCCGATGCAGAGCCGGAAAACAAAGGCTATCCTCAGTCTCGTTGAGGGAACGCCCGAGTTTCGTCATGTTGTTTATTCGCTCAATCGCTATACTGCTTTTGGCGGGGTGGCTGCTTTGCCTTTTGGGGCAGACCGCATAGCCCTTGCCTATGGGGCTTTGCCAAAGGGGATTTTCTGGGAAGCGCGGCTTCGCGCCTTGGCTGATTGGATCATTGCCGATCTGAAAAGCAAAGGTATTGTCCCCCATCTTATTGAGGGACACAAGTTTACGGTCGAAGGGTTGGTCGCCCAGCAGGTGGCGCAGGCGTTTTCTTGCCCGTTCATTTGTGACATTCAGGGAAATTCCGATGTTAGGATCTTGAAAAACAAACCTTCTTTGCGCGGACGGTATCGTCAAATGGCCAAAGAAGTCGCTTTGGTGTTTCCTTTCGCGCCGTGGGCTGTGGCACCGTTCGAAGACTTGATTGGCCTTGACCGGAACAAAGTCTCCGTTCTTCCTGTCGTTCCTGAAATCGAAGGGGTTTCGGCGGCTGTGCCAGTGGAAAATAACCGCTTGCTGAGTGTGTTCAATCTCGATTTATGGGAGCTGAAAAACCTTAAAGGACTCGTGCGGGCACTCTCTTTGATTGCTCCAGACTTTCCCGACGTTTCCCTAGATATTTGCGGGGCGGGCGCGGCAGAGTCTATTGCCAAGGTTTCAAAAATCCTCGCTCGCTTGGATCCGACCGGACGGGTGAATTTGTTAGGGCCTATCCCCAACCAAACTCTTCCTCTTCTTATCAAGAACTATGCCGCCTTTGCCATGCCGACACTGCGCGAAACTTATGGTTTGGTCTTTGCCGAAGCCTTGTTTAGCGGTGTGCCAGTTCTTTATTCCAAAGGCCGCTCAATTGACGGCTATTTTAACCCTCAAGACATTGGTTATGCTTGTGATCCTGATTCCGTGGCGGATATTGCGGCGGGGCTGCGTCATCTTTTGACCCATGAGTCCAATCTCAAACAGGGAATTGCCCGTCTGCAGAGGGATGGAGGGCTTCAAAAATTACAAAAACCATATATTTTAGGTACTTATCGCCAAGGAATCGAAAGAGTTTTGGTTAAGTAATTTTTTGCTGACTTTTGGGAGCAGATTGGCTTATAACGTTTCGGAAAATAAATACGGAAAGATAAAATGAAATACGACCTGACGATTATGGGGCTTGGTTATATTGGACTGCCGATGGCCGTGGTTTCGGCGGAAACTGGCCTTCGTGTCTTGGGTGTTGATATTCGCCCAGACATTGTGGCAACCGTCAACGCCGGACGGGTTCACATCGAAGAGCCCGGGTTACCTGAAAAAGTTGCCCCCGTTGTGGCTAGTGGTCAATTGCGGGCTGCCGTGAAGCCTGAACCTTCTCATATTTTCATGATTGCTGTCCCAACACCTGTCGATCATCACACCCACCGCCCCGATATGGCGATGGTAGAATCGGCCGCTCTCGCGGTTTCTGATGTCATTGAAGCCGGAGACTTGGTTATCTTGCAATCAACATCGCCCGTTGGGGCAACCGAGCATAATGTGAAGGCCGTCATTGAAAAAAAGCGGCCTGATCTTTCGGGGAAACTTGAGTATGTTTATTGCCCTGAACGGGCCATTCCCGGGAAGACTATGCATGAAATGATTTATAATGATCGCGCCGTGGGAGGGTTAAGCCCAAGCGCGACTAAGCGCGGAGTTGCATTCTACAAGCGTATGGTCAAGGGCGAGTTGCTCGAAACCGATGCGGCAACTGCCGAGATGGTCAAGTTGGTTGAGAACGCGTCCCGCGATGTCCAGATTGCTTTTGCCAATGAGCTTTCTTTGGCGTGCGATACAATGGGGTTAAATGTTTGGGAGGTCATCAAATTGGCCAATCATCACCCTCGCGTGAATATTTTGCAGCCTGGCCCGGGAGTAGGGGGGCACTGTATTGCTGTGGACCCGTGGTTCATTATTGATGCGGCTCCTAATCAAACTCCCCTCATGCGGGCCGCACGAAACGTTAATGACGGCAAGCCAGACTGGGTTGTGGAGCAGGTCAGGAAAGCGGCTGAAGGGCTTGCAAACCCAACGATTTGCTTACTCGGTTTGGCCTACAAAGAAAACGTGGATGATTTCCGCGAGTCCCCTTCGGTCACCGTAGCAGACAAACTCATCGCGGCCAAATTGGGCAAGGTGGTGGTGGTTGAGCCCTTTATGGCGAGCAGTTCTAAATATCATCTGGTTCCTCTCGAAGAGGGGATTGGGCAGGCTGATATTGTGGTTCATTTGACGGCGCACGATGCGTTCAAGAAAATTCCTCCCGCTTCGCTGAGCGGCAAGAAAGTGATTGATACGCGGGGTTCTCTTTCTTTCTCACCATCACCATAAGGCAGAGAGAAGGGGAGAAAAACTGTGCTACCGCCACTGGTTACATATATTCAAAGAGGTTTGGCTCATTGCTATCAGGCAGATCAGCAATCGTGGTCCTATATCTATCATCTTGATGGCCGTGAATCCCCCAATGAATCCTTGCCGCGGCAGGATGTTTTTTATTCCCTCAACGTTATTCTGGGGCTTGCCTCTTTGGGGCGTGACGCGTGGGAAAGGGAGTATGACCTTCCGGCCTTGCTTCAGCATAATGCGCGGCGGATGTTGGAACTTCCTGTGCCAGTTTACGCCTATGGGATGGCTTTGTGGGCTTCGGCGGAACTGGGGGTTGCTCTGGAACCAGAGACGTTCTCGCGGATCAGAAAATTTGTCACAGATCGGGAAAAGTGGAAAAATTTTCGGGCGCAGGATGCCGGAATTATTTTGATCGGAATGTGTGAGCAAAAGAAAGCCGGATACACAGGTTTTGATGAAACCATTCATGACTTTTTTGCCTTGGTCATGAATAATTTTTCCTGCCGAAGCGGATTGTTTTTTGACCAGCCTTATGGGTTTCGACGGAACTTTGCGTCCTTTGCCACGCAAACCTATTTGACCACAGCGTGTTATCATTACGGAGAGCTTTTTCGCAACCATCGCGCCCTAGATGTCGCGGATCGCGCCGTGCGTAAATTGATGTCTCTTCAAGGGCCAAACGGTGAATGGCCTTGGTTCTATTTCGTTCCCAAAGGAATTGTTGCGGATACCTACGAAGTTTATTCGGTACACCAAGACGGGATGGCAGCTTTGTTCCTTCGTTTTGCTGAGCGGCGCGGTGTGGCCGGAGCGAGAGAGTCTCTGATAAAGGGATTCAATTGGATTTTCGGACAAAACCAACTGGGGCAAAGCATGATGCGGCCCGAACTTGGTATGATCTATCGTTCGGTCATCAGGGATGGGGAATTGTGCAGCAAGAGAAAGCGGGTTATCCGCGCTATTCTTCATGCCATTTGGACAAAAAATAATGGATATGCTCCCGTGGCGGATCTGTCTCTTCGCCGCGAATGCCGCAGTTACGAATTGGGGTGGGTCCTTTATTCTTTCGGGACTCGCGAGGATCTTAAAGAGATTCTGTATCATTCCGATTTTGAGAAAAACGGCCAAACTTAACGGGAAGAGGTAAGCGGATTTGTCGTATGTTTCGCCAAAGATCGTTGGTTTTCCTTGGTTTTTGGCAATGTGGTGATTTGCGGCATTTCGGGATTGATTTTTAAGGTCATAAACCTTACAAAGACTGTCTCGAAAGAGGTTTGGTAAGGAACGGTGGCCGAGAGGCTTAAGGCAACGGTTTGCTAAACCGTCGTACTACGCAAGTGGTACCGAGGGTTCGAATCCCTCCCGTTCCGCCATTATCTTAAAAACCGACCCTCTATCTTTTTGAGGGTCGCCGGAAAAACCCCAACTCCCGCAACGTGTTCCG
>CAYZAR010000021.1:7542-13885 GCA_964476455.1 uncultured Micavibrio sp. | reverse complement strand
AACCGACCATATATGAAACCCGCTGCTTGTCCCTCCTCGCAGCGGGTTTTGGTTTGTCCGTCACGGATAATTTCTCCCACAGACATCTTGACCTCTGCTACAAGCCAGATATGCTGCTGTGCATGATAGATTTACCTGTCTCCTCCTTACTAAACCAACCTCGCTTTCAGGCCCCTGAGAAATGGGACTGGGGTACGTCCACGTTAAACGGTGTGAAGACCAGATTCGGCCAACCTCGAACAAGACAAAACTTCGAAGCCGTTGCCGTTCTCTTTGGCGGTTTGCGCGATAGCGGGGAGCAATATTTTGAACTGGCCCACGAACTGATTGGGAGAAATATCAAGCCCTTTTTTATCGATCTCCCGGGGCAAGGAGGTTCCATCCATTTCCTACCCAACTCCCATAAGCGTCACTCGCAGGGATTTGAACAGGATTTGAAATGCCTTCACAAAATTATTGATGAGAATGTTTTGAGTTCCGCCATCTGCAGCGAAGATAATCACAAACGCCTACCGATTGTTCTGCTCGGACATTCGATGGGGGGGCATTTGGCTCTGCGCTACCTTCATGATTATAACAAAACATCAAAAGGGCAGACTATTTTTGCGGCGGGAATTTTGTTTGCTCCTCTGCTCGGCATTAAGGTTGTAGAGGGTTGGCCCGCCTGCCTAATCCGCCTTGCCGCCGAATTTTTGAATTTGGTCAAAGGGGAGGGGTACGCTCCCGGGGGAACCGATTGGTTCGAAGGATACAAAGAAGCCCCGATGGTCAAGGGATTTTTTTCCAGTGATCCCGAACGGTTGAAGCTCCAAGATGCCTTGTTTTTGGCCCCAAACAACGCGCACCTAATCACAGGAAGCCCCACCAATCGCTGGCTACGCGATGCCTTGGCCTCTTGTGCCATTTTGAACGCACCAACGTATCTTTCTGAGATTTCCACGCCGCTTTTGGTCTTTCTTGCCGGAGAGGAACAAATCGTGAGCAATGCGGCCATTCGCCGCGCCGTTCGGTCCCTCCCCCACGCAAAAAGCCTAGAGATTTCAGGGGCTCAGCACGAAATTTTGATGGAAGCCGATGAATACAGGCAAATGGCTCTTGACCACTTCTTTACTTTTTTAACTGAGAATGTTCTAAATGGTCCTGAAAAAGGAATGACGTATATTCTCTGACACGACCCCGAACCGGAGCTTCGAATATGGATGATGATTTTGTCCTCAATAAACACCGCCTCAGCGATCGCATTTTCTATGCATTGCAGTTGGCTCTCGTGCAAGGAGACGATCAAATCTCCGAAACGCTGGTAAGTGCTCTGGATATGGCCATGACCCGCAACTCTGGCGGGGGAGAGTTTGTTGAACGCCGTGACTATCCTGCCGAAGTTGAAGCGGCTCTGCAGAGATACCGTGCGCTCAAGCATCAAAAGTAATCGGCTCAGACTTGCTCTTTGCCTGTGAGTGAAGACCACTCTTCTTCCGAAAGGATTTGTACGCCGAGTTCCCGTGCTGCGGCGAGTTTTGATCCGGCGTCTTCTCCGGCTATGACATAGTCCGTTTTCTTTGAAACACTTCCCGCAACTTTTGCTCCCAGCCTTTCGGCGCAGGCTTTGGCTTCGCTGCGCGTCATATGGGTCAGGGTTCCGGTAAAGACAACCGTCTTGCCACTCACGGGCGTTTCACTCATCCGCACAGGTTCGTACGGTTCCACTTTAATCTGCTTGCACAAATCTTTGATGACTGTCCTGTTATGATCTTCTGCAAAAAAAGCCAAAATATCTCCGGCCACGGCCGCGCCAATATCTTCAATCGCTGTAAGTTCTGGCAAAACAGAATCTCCTTGCTCCATTTTACCGAGGAGTTCATCAAGTGTGTGATACTCCGCCGCTAGTTTTTTGGCGGTTGCCTCCCCAACCTGACGAATCCCCAGAGCATAGATGAAACGATCAAGGGAAATGATCCGCCGCTTATTGATGGATTCGAATAATTTTTTAACTGACAGATCACCCCACCCTTCACGGTTTTTGAGCGGGGTTAAACTGTTCCGGTTTTTCTCTTCAATCGTGAAAATATCCGCCGGATTTTTAATCAGGCCTTCACTCCAAAATTCTTCGATGATCTTAGATCCGAGTCCTTCTATATCAAAGGCATTTCGGCTCACAAAGTGCTTGAGCCTCTCGACTGCCTGCGCCGGACAGATCAGTCCCCCTGTGCAGCGGCGAACCACTTCACCCTCTTCTCGTACAGCGTGGGATCCGCACGCCGGACACACCAGCGGAAAGACAAACGGATGGGAATCAGGTTGTCTTTTTTCAAGGAGAACTCCAACAACCTGAGGAATAACATCTCCGGCCCGCTGGATAACGACATGATCTCCCACCCTCACATCTTTGCGGACCACTTCGTCTTCATTATGCAGGGTTGCCCGCGCAACGACTACTCCACCTACGGTAATCGGTTCTAGTTCAGCCACAGGAGTTAAAGCACCCGTCCGCCCGACTTGAACAACAATTTCTTTTAGAATTGTGACAGCTTTTTCTGCTGGAAATTTATGCGCAATCGCCCAGCGGGGAGCACGAGAAACAAACCCCAATCTTTGCTGAAAATCAAGGCGGTTGACTTTATAGACCACACCATCAATATCGTAAGAGAGATCAGGGCGGCTTCGTTCAATTTCGCTATAATAGCGCATAATATCGTTCACGCTCAAACATCTGGCCTGCGGCATGGCTTGAGAAAATCCCCATTCTCTGAACCTATCACGAATCCCCTCTTGTGTTTGTGCAATTGGGGTGCTGACCTCTCCGAGAGCATAGCCAAAAAAATGCAAAGGACGCGCCGCTGTGACAGACGGGTCAAGCTGGCGCACACTTCCTGCTGCGGCATTGCGCGGATTGGCAAAGATTTTTTCTCCGCGCTTTTCCTGTTCGGCATTCAGGTTCATAAACTCATCGCGCCGCATATAAATTTCCCCGCGCACTTCCAGAATTTTCGGGACCCCCACAGGAAGGGTTTGGGGAATATCCGCTATCGTGCGAACATTCGCAGTAATATCTTCTCCCTCTTGGCCATCTCCCCGCGTTGCAGCCACAACCAAGATTCCCTCTTCATAGCGCAGTGAACAAGAGAGCCCATCAATTTTCTGTTCTGCCCAAAATTCTAATTCGTCTTCTTTGTGCAAGTTCAAGAATTTGCGAATCCGTTCAACAAAATCGGTTACATCCCTTTCACTAAAGCCATTGGCCAAAGAGAGCATGGGAAGAGCATGGCGCACTGTGCGGAATCCACTCGCGGGTTTGCTGCCCACCTTGTCCATCACCTTTTTGTCCGCCAATTCGGGGTGCTGGGCAATGAGAGCGAACAACTCGGCTTTCAAGGCATCATACTCATAATCAGGAACCAATGGCTGGTCCTCGCCGTGATAGGCGCGGTCGTAGAGGTCCAAAGTTTGGACCAACTGCCGATATTTCTGATCTAACTCTTCGCTGTGAAAAAGCGAAGGGGTTTTCCCTTGTGCTGTCATGTGTTCAGGCCAACCGCTTCTGTCTTGAATTCTTTAAGTTTTGACCGTAGCAGCGTTACGACGACCTGAAAAGTCCGTATATCTCCCCCCTTAAAAAGTTTATGTCAAAAATATTTTCGTTTCTTTCGGGTCTTGCGATTTGGAAAGGAACGACCTAAATCATGAACCATGAAAACATCTCCCCTGCTTTTGGCTGCTATTGGCCTTTTTATGTTGTCCTCTCCGGTTCTTGCCCAAGACACTGGGGTGGTTCCCTCTTCGCAAGATCAGGTCCACCTGTCCTTTGCTCCGCTGGTTAAAAAAGTTAGGCCCGCCGTCATTAACATCTATACCAAACGGGTTGTAACCACGCGTGGAATGAGTCCTTTTGCCAATGATCCTTTCTTTTCGCAATTCTTCGGGCAAGGATTTGGAGTTCCTCAACAAAGGTTAGAAAACTCCCTTGGCTCAGGAGTGATTGTTGACTCCTCTGGTTTGGCGGTCACCAACGCCCATGTGGTTAAAGATGCAGATGAAATCACCGTGAGTCTTTCCGATGGGCGCGAATTTCCTGCTAAAATCAAACTGGTTGATACGGCTTCCGACCTTGCTCTCCTTCAACTTGAAACCAATGGGGAAACTCTCCCTTCCGTTGCCTTGCAACCCAGCGACACTCTCGAAGTTGGGGACTTGGTGATTGCCATTGGGAACCCCTTCGGGGTGGGTCAGACCGTGACCAGCGGGATTGTTTCCGCGCTGGCGCGGTCTTCGCTCAACATCAACGATTTCAACTTTTTTATTCAGACGGATGCCGCTATCAACCCGGGCAACTCGGGGGGGCCTTTGGTCTCCATGACGGGCGGAATTGTTGGGATTAACTCGGCTATTTTCTCAAAAGATGGTGGATCACTCGGGATAGGCTTTGCCATTCCGTCAGAGATGGTGGCCACGGTCATTGCGGCGGGGAAATCAGGTCAGGTTGACAAGAACGGCGGGGTAGTAAGACCGTGGCTTGGTATTTCCGCGCAAGACGTGACCAGTGACATTGCTGCTTCTTTGGGACTCAAAAATCCGAAAGGGGCTCTTGTGTCCTCTTTGCATGAGATGAGTCCAGCCAAAGCCGCAGGGCTCTCCACAGGTGACTTGATTACGGCGGTAGGGTCTCACAGCATCCATGATGCGGCTGAGCTTCATTTCCGCCTTGCCATGATTCCGATTGGTGAAGAGGCAACCATCGGTTTTCTGCACAAAGGCGAACAAAAAACCGCAAGTTTCAAATCCATTCTTCCGCCGGAAACCCCCGCACGTGAAGCTGTAACCCTTGATGGACAGACCCCTCTTTCAGGAGCGACTCTGGTTAATATCAACCCCGCCGTTATTGCCGAAATGGGGCTAAAGAACGCTCCCTCCAGCGGTGTTGTGGTTCAAAAAGTCAAGAGAAACTCGATTGCCGCCCGTATTGTTCGCAATGGGGATGTCATTGTTTCCATCAATAAAATCTCCATCACCAAGCCAGCCGAAGCCGTTTCCGCGCTGAAAAAGCCTTTCCGTCAGGGGTGGGTTCTCGTTGTGAACTCGGACGGGCAAAACCGCACGCTGGTTGTGCGGTAAAGAAGAGCTGGTTTGAAGGGAAAAGATCGGCTAATCTGCCCCCATGCCAGCAGATCTTTTCGCCATGAGCCAAACAGACCAGAACGCCGCCGGAACCCGTCCTTTGGCAGATATTTTGCGTCCACAAACTCTTGCAGACATTGTGGGACAAGATCACATTGTGGGGGCAGAAGGTGTCTTGCGCCGTATGGTAGAAAGTAAGCGGATTCCTTCTCTAATTCTTTGGGGCCCCCCGGGATGTGGGAAGACGACACTGGCCCGTATCATGGCCCAGCACTCTGACTTGCACTTCGAACAAATCTCGGCTGTTTTTTCTGGTGTGGCAGATCTCAAAAAAGTTTTTGATTCCGCGAAGCTACGCCGGACACAGGGGCGCGGAACGTTGCTCTTTGTTGATGAAATTCACCGCTTTAATAAATCCCAACAGGACGCTTTTTTGCCTGTGGTAGAAAACGGAACCATAACTCTTATTGGGGCCACGACTGAAAACCCTTCGTTTGAACTGAACTCTGCGCTGCTCTCTCGCTGCACAGTCTTGGTTCTTAAGCGGCTGGATGATGGGGCGTTGGAAAAGTTATTGACCCGTGCCGAGACTCATTACGAACACCCTTTGCCCTTAACGCTTGAAGCACGAAACTCTCTGAAGGCTTTGGCCGATGGAGATGGACGTTATCTTCTGACTCTTGCCGATCAAATTTTCGCCCAGCATAAAACAGAGAAACCTCTTGATCAGACAAACCTATTCGCTATGGTTCAAAAACGGGCTCCTCTTTACGATAAAGCCGAAGAAGGCCATTACAACCTCATCTCCGCGCTGCATAAATCGGTGCGCGGATCGGATGTCAATGCAGCCCTTTACTGGTTTGCACGGATGCTCGAAGGGGGCGAAGACCCCCGCTTTCTGGCGCGACGCATTGTTCGTATGGCAACGGAAGACATTGGTTTGGCTGACCCTCAAGCCCTGCCCTTTTGCGTGGCGGCATGGGAAACTTACGAGCGGCTTGGCTCTCCCGAAGGAGAATTGGCCTTGGCCAATGCGCTGGCCTATGTGGCCACCGCCCCGAAATCGAACGCAGTTTATGTGGCCTATAATGAGGTACGCAAAAAAGCCCGCATGACAGGTTCTTTGATGCCTCCCTCCCATATTCTGAATGCCCCCACAAAGTTGATGAAACAAATCGGATATGGAGAAGGTTACAACTATGACCACGATACGCCAGAGGGATTTTCAGGACAG
>CAYZAR010000021.1:0-7532 GCA_964476455.1 uncultured Micavibrio sp. | reverse complement strand
GAACTACTTTCCCGATGGGATGGCGCGCGAAGAATTTTATAGGCCAGTGGAGAGGGGCTTTGAGCGCGACATAAAGAAGCGACTTGAATACTGGAATAAACTCCGCCAAACCAAAACCGGAGAGGAAATATGAGAGAAAATCTTGCGCGGGACCTGCTGCGTATTCCCTTAAGCGAAGAAGAGGAGATGGACAAAATCCGCATTCTCTCTTTGTTGAATACCGAGCCCCGCTGTTTCTTCCGTGACGTGATGAACCCGGGACACATTACAGGCTCTGCCATGCTGGTCAGTGAGGATAGGAAAAGAATTTTACTCAACCACCATGCGCTTTTTAAGCGTTGGATGAATTTTGGTGGCCATGCCGATGGGGAAGAAGATATTGAATCCGTTGCGCGGCGTGAGCTTATCGAAGAAAGTGGGATTAGCAACTTTACCCTTATCGGAGATAGTTTTTTTGATGTGGATGTTCATCCTATTGCTGCAAATCCTGCAAAAAAAGAAGGGCCTCACACCCATTTCGACATTCGGTTTCTTTACAAAACCCCTGAAACTGAGTTTGTCATCAGCCATGAATCTCTCGGTATAAAATGGTTTTCGATTGACGAGGCGTTGGCCCTCCCGCTCGACCATACCACCCGCCGGATGGTCCTCAAGATCAAGGAACAGATATAGCATGACTGATTTTCCTCTTCCTTATCCTGATCTTGACGAGATATCGCCGTCCTTACAAAAAATTGTCCTCCAAGTTGTGGACGAAGCTTCACCTTCCCCTGCGCCTTTTCTTCTTCATATGCTCGGTATTCCCGGGGCGGGAAAGTCAAGCTTCCTCTCGGCTCTTGCAGGTCTGTGGGGCGCAGCTTCGCCAACGCTTCTTGGCTTTGACCAGATCATGGAACAGATGCCGGAGTACAAAAGAATCAGTGATAAAAAAGAAGCCTTTGGCCAATGCGAGCTTCCCGCTCGCGCTGCTGGCTACCTAGCTCTGCACAACTTGCGTCACAAAAAAGCGAATGTTTTTTTTGATAACGGCGGATCGGCAGCCTCTCATCTTGACTTGCTCCGCTTTGCCCGCGATGTTCTGGGTTATCGCTTGGCGATTGTTTCGGTGGTCTCTTGTCCGCTTGCGGCGAGAGAACGCATTGTGCGGCGGTATGAAACCGAAGGTCATTACACCCCTCATGAATATCTTGAAGATCGGGCTGAGAAGATTCTTGCTTTGCAAGAGAGTTACCAAGAACTGACTCCCCATTTTTATGAAATCGACAACACGGAAAGTGGCCCCTTTGTCAAAGCCAAGTTCTTGGAAACTGTAGCAAAAACAGCCTATACGGTGCATCCGGACTTAACCTCTTTGGAATTTTGTTCTAAGGTGGGCCTATGAAAACACTTCTTCTCATCGCTTTAGGTGGAGCCATGGGGTCCGCAGCACGCCACGGTGTCAACCAGCTTTGCCTCAGACTTCTGGGACCCGATTTTCCGTGGGGAACTTTGAGCGTTAACCTGATCGGGTCTTTGTTGATCGGGATATTGGCCGGATACTTTGCCCATATTGCAGGCTGGTCCCAAGACCTTCGTTCGTTTTGCGTGGTTGGCTTTTTGGGAGGTTTTACAACGTTCTCGGCCTTTGCTCTTGATGGGGTTCTCCTTTGGGAACGTGGAGCTTTTGGCCAGATGATTGCTTATGTTACTGCTAGCGTTTTGCTCTCTTTGCTGGCAACGGGTGGCGGCCTTTTGCTAGTCAGGTCGTTATCTTCATGAGCGATGTTCAACATTTCACCGTTGCCGAAGACGAAGATGGCCAGCGTCTTGATCGTTGGCTGAAAAAAAATCTGCCTAGAATGCCCTATGCCTTGCTCCAGAAAATGGTGAGGACGGGTCAAGTGCGCGTGGACGGAAAACGCGCTAAGACAGATACTCGCCTTTTGGGTGGTCAGGATATCCGGCTTCCCCCTGCAGAGGAAAAGAAAGGCAAGACAACCTTTTCTCCCCAGCAAGGAGATAAAGATTTTCTTGAATCGATTACTCTTTATGATGATGGTCAAATCCTTGTTCTTAACAAACCTTACGGTCTTCCTGTCCAAGGGGGACCAAGCATTCGCCGCCATGTGGATGGAATGTTGGCAACGCTGCGCAATCTCAAAGGTGTTCAACCGCGTTTGGTTCACCGTCTTGATCGTGATACGTCTGGCGTGTTGGTTTGCGGACGTTCTTTACAAACGACACAAGCTCTTGGTGATATGTTTGCTGGACGAGATGTTCGTAAGATTTACTGGGCCATTGTCTCTCCGGCTCCTAGCAAGAATCACGGAGAAATAAACGCCGCGCTTATCAAGGGTGATGGGCCCCGCAAAGAAGCGATGGTCATTGACAACAAAAATGGCAAAGAATCGCGCACCATGTTTCGCGTGATTCAGAGAAGCCCCGATCATCAGGCTGCTTTTGTAGCCTTCTGGCCACGGACAGGCCGGATGCACCAGATCCGCGTTCATGCCGCCGATGGGTTGGGTTGCCCGATTGTCGGGGACGAGAAGTATAACGGAATGGTTTCCTTGATTGATGAGAGAAATCTGGAAGGTCGCTTGCACCTTCATGCGGCACGGCTTATTTTTCGTCATCCGATCAGCGGGGAGAAGATGGATATTTCCGCCCCCCTCCCCGAGGATCTTCTGGATACATGGAAGGAATTTGGCTTTAATCCGAATTTTTCCGATGACCCTTTTTCAGACATCAAAACATAGAAAGAGAATAGAATGTCAAAATGGATATTACGAATCTTGCTAACTATCGTTTCGTTAATGGTTGCAAGTCTGTTTGTTCTTTCTCTGATTAGCGGGACAGGGGAGTCCCAGAGACATGGGTTGGAACAAGCTCTGGCGCGAGCCCTTGATGCCAAAGCCACCATCGGAAAGCTTAAAGAATTTAACATCGCACCGCAGTTTTCAGTTGCGGCAGAAGACATCACCGCACAAACAAATAAAGCAAACAAAAACATCAGCCTTGGTTATGGCCGCATTGCTTTTGGACTTCTTGACATTCTTACTTCGAAACGAACCATTGAAGATATTGAGCTAAGGGACTTAAAGAGCGATGGGGAGGTTTGGGGGCCTCGGCCTGTGACTCTGAGCCTCTTAAAAATAGATGACAGCGATTCAACGCGTAAGCCGCGCTTGACCTTCAGTGGAACCTATGGAAGCGAGGCCATGAAAGGATGGGTTGAAATGGAGAAAGAGATCAACTGGTTACGACCAAGTTTTCATTTCACCGAACAAAATAACATGGAAATGCACTTGGGAAACATTACCATCATAGGAAATTTCAAACCTTACGGAGGAAACGGACAAAAAATTGAAGATGCCAAAATTATCATTGGCAAAACCGAATGCTCTGCAAAAACCTTGGCTATACAGGATCTAACTACAGAAATTTTCTTGAAACTTATTGACTCAAAAACCAAGGAAACTGAAGCAAAATCTCTCTGCGATAAACTATCGGAAGCCCCAAAAGAGTGAAACGATTTTATAAAAACGTCTCGATAACCAGCATTCCGAATGGATATGAGATTCATTTGGATGGAAAGCCTGTCAGAACACCAACCAGAAATATTTTGCTAACGGAAATCAAGCCTCTTGCCGATGAGATAGCCGAAGAGTGGCGGAAACAAGGTGAAAAAATCTGCCCAGACACGATGCCCCTGACGCAACTGGTTATGACCTCGATTGATAAAATATCCCAGCAGCGCAGCGACCATCAGGCCGAAATTCTAGATTATCTGGATACAGATTTGCTTTGTTATCGCGCTCCAGAGACTGAAAATTTCGGGCGTCGGCAAAAAGAAATTTGGGACCCTGTCCTTGAATGGTTTGCAGATCGTTACGGTACAATCCTTTCCACAACAACCCAGCTCAGCACTTTGCGGCAACCCCTCCTCGCGCATGAACGTGTGAAGGCAGAGATTGAAAAATTGGATGATTTACGTTTCACGATCCTTCATTTGCTGACGGCGGAAACTGGTTCGCTTATTCTCGGTCTTGCTTTCTTGAATGAGGCTCTCGACCAAGAACAGGTTTTTCAAGCGGCCTTGGTTGAAGACCTTTTGCGGGCAGAAATTTATCTGGAAGAGATTTATGGAGCCTCACCTGACCAAGAAAAAAGACGCGCCAAACTACGCAGCGAACTGCGCGGAGCCGCCCTTTTGCTCGCTCTTCTTAACCACCCCCCAACCCATTAAATCAAGATGATTTTATCTCTCTCCCCTATTCTTCTCCTTTTCCTGTCCAATTTGTTCATGACAACTGCGTGGTATTGGCATTTGAAATACCACCATTTGCCCCTTTGGCAGGTTGTTCTGATTTCATGGGGAATTGCGTTGATTGAGTATTGTCTAGCGGTTCCGGCCAACCGATTGGGGGCAAAAGTTTTCTCGGCGGCGGAACTAAAAACGATCCAAGAAGTTATTACCTTGATTGTTTTTACAGGGTTCGCCTTTTTTTATCTGGGAGAAAAACTCACCATGATGCACGGAGTTGGCTTTGCTTTTATTGCGCTAGGGGCCGGTATTGTCTTTTTTGCCAAACCGTAGGAACAATAGACCTCTTGCAGAACCCGCTCTGGTGAGGCAGATGCCCGCCAGAGTTAGGGTTAAGCAAGAGGTCTAATCAGTTCCAACTCCGAGGGTGCGCGATACGGTAACCACGAAAGGCCCGCACGCCGCCTCTTATAATGCGCCAAGCTCCATAGGCAAGAGCCGGACACATCCACAAACGGTAGAGATGAAAAATTAAATCCTGATTGGTTGTATAATAGATCTTGAAAGCGGCAGCCAAATCGGCCTCAGAAGGGACCTGCCCCATTGATTCAATCCGGCTTAATATCTCATCTAAAGCGGAAGCATCGGCTTGTTGCCCCACCATATATCCTGCCCCGACAATGGCCACGGCGGCAAGGAAAGAAAAAATCCATATGCTGCGGATCAAATAAGTACAATGATGGGATTCTAGGTCATCATTTTTTCTGCGACCCCACCGGAAGACATAGGCAAAAACAAGTACGACAGAATACATCAGGAAACTGATGTTCTGCAGCATCAAGTCTGGAAATAGCCCCAACACAATGGCGACCGAAAACATAAAATACAAAGCCAAGATACGTATACGGGATATTTCCATGGCTATCGCCTTCCAAAAAGTTTTTCAATGTCTGCAAGAGAGAGGGCAATAAACGTAGGCCGCCCATGATTACACTGTCCCGAGAGAGGGGTTTCTTCCATTTGACGAAGCAGAGCGTTCATTTCGGGAACACTCAACCTCCGCCCTGAACGAACCGATCCATGACAGGCCATCGTTGCCAGAATAGCATTCAGTCTAGATTCAAGACCTGAACTTGAGTCCGTCTCACGAATTTCATCAACCAAATCTTGCACCAGTTTGGGCAAATCAACCCGCCCGATCAAAAGCGATGGGATGGAATGAACGGCAACAGCTCCGGTCCCGAAGGATTCTAGGTCAAGGCCGCTGCGTGCGAAGGACTCCTTATTTTCTAACAATCGCGCCGCATCCGCGTCATCAAGAGAAACAATCTCGGGGGATAAAAGTCGCTGACTTTCAATTCCATTCTCCGCAATCTGGGTTTTGAATTTTTCATACACCAACCGCTCATGCGCAGCGTGTTGATCGACAAGGACGATACCCTCTTCCGTTTGGGCAAGAATATAATTTTCATGAATTTGCGCCCGCGCCGACCCTAAGGGATACTCTTTCATATCCTCAGCAGAAGAAACATCTTCTGGCACATCAAAACGAGCCGAAGGTGGAACCTCCATACGCGGCTGGTAGGCTGCAAAAATCCGCTCAGCTAAAGCTCCGCCACCTACCGGACTTCTTCCATAGGATCCTTGAAATCCACTATACGGAGTCCGCGCCGATATGTTTGCCGGACTTTGGAGTCCCGAACCTTGGAGTCTTTGCACCAAATCCTCTGTCAAAGAAGTTGTTGGCTGAATATCTTGCCCATGCAAGGCGTGGCGAATGGAACTAACCAACAAACCGCGCACCTCGGCCCCATCCCGAAACCGTACCTCTGTTTTGGCTGGATGCACATTCACATCAACATCTTCTGGTGGGATCTCCAGAAAAAGAACCACCACCGGAAACCGATCATGGGCCAGAACATCGCGGTAAGCTCCACGAATAGCCCCTAAGAGAACGCGGTCCTTGACCGAGCGGCCGTTGACAAAGATAAACTGATCTTGACCTGTGCCAACATTGTAAGTCGCCCGAGAGGTCCAGCCGCGAAGAGTTAGATTGCCTCGTTCAGCCAGAATGGGAAGACTGTTGGCCATGAACTCCGGCCCCATGACATCGCGCATCCTTTGGCGGCCTTGTTCTAGCATATCCTCGGCCAAAACCGGATAATGAAAAATCTGCGCCCCGTTATGAGAGAAGCGAAAGGCAATTTGGGGATGAGACATCGCAAGGCGGGACAAAACATCTTTGACCGCGCCATATTCGGTTGCTGTCGTTTTTAAGAATTTGAGCCGCGCCGGTGTCAGATAAAATAAATCGCGAACCTCAATGGTTGTGCCTTCCTTGATTGCGGCGGGGCGAGGCTCTCCTTTTCTTCCGTCTTCGACCTCAATTTCATAGCCCTCCCCGCCTTGTTCACGGGTGCGGATTAAAAAGCGAGACACCGAAGCAATCGAGGGCAACGCTTCGCCCCGAAAACCAAGAAAGCGAATATTGAGCAAATCTTCATCCGGCATTTTCGAAGTTGCGTGACGATCTAACGAAGCCACCAACTCTTCGCGGCTCATCCCGCATCCGTTATCGCGCACGACAATCAGGCTTTTGCCTCCCTCGCGCAGGTCAACTTCAATCCGGCTAGATCCAGCATCAATCGAATTCTCCACCAGCTCTTTCACAGCAGCAGCGGGACGCTCAACAACTTCCCCTGCGGCAATCTGGTTGACAAGGGTTTCTGGTAAATGGCGGATTCTCATGGTTCTACACTAGAAAATTCCGGCTGAGAAGACCATCATAAAAAACTTGTAATGTTACCATAATATTGATATGGTGGCGCAAATTTACGGTATAAATAGAGGAAAAAATGAGCACAGAAACCAATAACATCTTCACCCTGAACCCACCCAGCCCTTACGCCCAAAGCGTAGAAGCCGAGAGATTGGCAAGGCTTTTTGCAGAATCCGCAGCAACCTCGTTTGGGTCCATTGATAATCGTCAAATTCCTCTACAGCAGATCCCTGTCTATGTGGCTAAGATCATAAAGGATGTCTTATCTGAATTGGGAAAAGGTCGTGACCTCACTCTTGCCCCAGTAATTTATAAAAATTTAACCGCCGCCTTCAAAGCTCTGGAAAAGAAAGAAGCCTGTCCTGAGGGAATACAAGAAACTCTCTCTCAGATAGGGGAGATTGCCGCGCCCTCTTTGGCCCCACAAGTCGCCTAACCATCCTCTTTCAAGGGCTCTTCTATAGCGGCTTGATGTAAGAACCCCATACTCTCTCATATCGTCACCCC
>CAYZAR010000020.1:0-14373 GCA_964476455.1 uncultured Micavibrio sp. | reverse complement strand
CCACACCGAAGTGGAGGCTCTCCTTCTTGAATCCAATTTAATCAAGAAGTTATTGCCCCCTTATAACGTGCTGCTCAAAGATGATAAGTCCTACCCTTATCTTTTGCTAACGGCGGGGCATGATTTTCCGCAGGTTCTGAAATATCGGGGCAAGCAGGACCGCCGTGGTCAGTATTACGGACCTTTTGCCAGCAATGTTGCGGTGAATGAGACGCTTAAGGTTATCCAAAAAGCTTTCTTGCTCAGAAACTGCACGGATAGTTATTTTTCAGCTCGTAAAAGGCCGTGTTTACAGTATCACATTAAGTTATGTTCGGCCCCTTGCGTGGGGTATGCCACAAAAGAAGAGTACGCCGAGCAGGTTCGGGATGCCGAAAAATTCCTTTCTGGCAAAACGCGGGATGTTCAGGAAAAGCTACAAGCCACGATGCAAGAGGCCAGTTCGCGGCAAGATTATGAGTCCGCCGCCTTAGTGCGGGACCGGATCAAGGCGTTGGCTGTTCTTCAGTCCCACCAAGACATTAACGTCAGTGAAGTTTCAGATGTTGATGTGGTTGCTATCGCTCAAAGCGAAGGGCGGAGCTGCGTGCAGGTGTTCTTTTTCCGCGCAGGCCAGAACTATGGCAACCGAGCTTTCTTCCCATCTCATCCGGCGGCGGCAACGGGTTCGGAAGTTTTGACGGCGTTTCTTCTCCAATTTTATGACGGAAAACCCTTGCCGCCCGAGATTTTGCTGTCCCAACCCGTTTCGCAAAAGGACTTGTTGGAAGCTGCATTGTCAGGTGGGCAGGAAGTCCGCAAGAAAGTTCGCCTGACTCTTCCTGAAAAAGGAGCGCGGCGGCGGCTGGCCCTATTTGCGGTGAAAAATGCCCATGATGCTTTGGGCCGTAACCTGCTCGAAAGAAAAACAGATTCTGTGTTGCTCGATAAGGTAGCGACTTTATTTAATATGGACCATCCCCCTCAACGCATTGAAATCTATGACAACAGCCATATCAGCGGAACCAATATGGTGGGGGCGATGGTGGTTGCGGGGCCAGAGGGGTTTCAAAAGAAAGCCTACCGCCGATTTAATATCAAATCAGCCTCGGCTGCTGATGATTATGGCATGATGAAAGAAGTGATGCACCGCCGATTTTCCGGCGCAGAAGAGGGGACTCGTGACGGACCAGATTGGCCGGATTTGCTTCTGATTGATGGCGGACTTGGCCAGTTGAACGCAGTAACCAAGGTTTTGGCCGAACTGAACGTGCTCAATGACCTTGTTGTCGTGGGAATTGCCAAGGGACCGGAGCGCAACGCAGGCCGAGAGAAGTTTTTCATGCAAGGGCGGGCCGAATTTAGCCTTCCAACCGGAGATCCCGTACTCCATTACCTGCAAAGGTTACGAGACGAGGCGCATCGTTTCGTAATTGGAAGCCACAGAATTCGCCGAATGGGGGATGTTTCTCGTTCGGCTCTTGACGAAGTGCCCGGGGTGGGGCCCAAACGGAAAAAAGCTCTCCTCCTTCATTTCGGAACAGCGCGGGCGGTTCAAGATGCTGGATTATCCGATTTGCAAAAAGTTGAAGGAGTTTCGCAGGAAATGGCGCAAAAAATTTATAACTTTTTTCACCAAAGTTGATCGGTTGTTTAAGTCTCTCTGGCTAACCTGTTGTTTATTATCTTAAAAAAAGTTTCTAAAAACTCTTGCGTCTTTCCTTTTTGCCGTGTTAGGGTCGGGCATACTCAAGGACAGTAAAACAAGAAAATGCAGGCGGTGAAGCTTGTGTTTTCAGGGTATTATCGCACAATCGTTTTAGAGAGGTTATGTTACCAAAATGTTCCATCGTCCCTCATCATCCAATCCACAAACCGCATCGCCTCAAGGGGAAGACAACGCTATGAATCAATCCAGTCAAAACTCTGAAGAATCCAACGACCGTTCTGTTGACATTCCAGCGGCTAGCCCGTTCCAACGTCCTGGTCAACCTGCTGCTCAGGCTCCACGTCCGGCTGCCCCTAGCTACGGGGCTTATCCTGCGGCTTATGGTACGCCAAGTCCAGTGGTTAGCTCTGAAGTTGCCAAAGGCCGCCGCCTAGTGATTGGTCAAGGAATCACCATGTCTGGTGAGATCGAATCTTGCGACACCTTGGTTGTTGAAGGAACCGTTGAAGCTGCTCTGAAGGGGGCCAGCGTTCTTGAAGTCGCCGAAACCGGTATGTTCTATGGGACTGTTGAAATTGACGAGGCCACCATTGCTGGTAAATTCGAAGGTGATTTGACGGTGAACGGTCGTTTGACCGTCCGCGCAACGGGATCTATCACCGGAGCGATTGCCTATAAAGAATTGGCCGTTGAAGCTGGCGCAACGATTGATGGGAAAATTACCCCAACCACAGGAGGCCGAGGAGCCTCCTCTGAAAAAAAGTCGCATAAGGGAGGCTCTGACTTCCCGATGAAAGGCAAAAATCCTGTCGCTAATCCGCAAGGGCAGGACGATCTTCCGATTTTGCAACGGGCTGCCAGTTAGTCAGTTTTCGAAACAGGCTTCAGTCTTAATGAGAAAGGCCTCGTGAATGCGGGGCCTTTCCTTTTGGTTTCATTATTCTACAGGAAGGCCTTGACGGAATAGGAACATATCCCTAAATATAGTCTTTGTAGATTCTTGTGATTTACTAGGTTGCGCGGGGGTGTCTTTGTGGAGCTTTTCCGCTATATCTAGGTTCTTAAAAGGAATCAAAGCCCCTTTCGGGGAATTTGAGTTGCGCTCATGGTGAGGCAGCTTGAAATTTGCCACTGACAAACTGAAGAGGTACATAATGTCAAAAGTTATCGGTATTGATTTGGGAACCACCAATTCCTGCGTGGCCATCATGGATGGCAAAGACCCAAGGGTTATTGAGAATTCTGAAGGGGCGCGGACAACTCCTTCCATGGTTGCTTTCAGTAAAAATGGCGAACGGCTTGTTGGTCAGCCTGCTAAGCGTCAAGCGGTCACCAACCCAGATAACACTCTCTATGGGATTAAGCGTTTGATTGGTCGTCGCTTTAATGACCTACAAGTTCAGAAAATGAAGGAACACGCACCCTTCAAAATTATCGAAGGTGATAACGGAGATGCTTGGGTAGAAATTGAGGGCGAAAAATATGCGCCCGCGCAAATTTCGGCGATGGTTCTCAAAAAGATGAAAGAAACCGCTGAAAGTTTCTTGGGAACCACGGTTGACAAAGCCGTGATTACTGTTCCCGCGTATTTCAACGATGCTCAGCGTCAAGCCACCAAGGATGCAGGGCGGATCGCCGGTCTTGAAGTTTTGCGGATTATCAATGAACCAACGGCTGCTGCTCTTGCCTACGGTCTTGATAAAAAGAATCAGGGGACCATCGCAGTCTATGACCTTGGGGGTGGCACGTTTGATATTTCCATCCTTGAAATTGGCGATGGTGTTTTCGAGGTCAAATCCACCAACGGGGACACCTTCCTCGGTGGGGAAGATTTTGATGCGCGGATCATTGATTTCTTAGCCGATGAGTTCAAGAAAGAGCAAGCCATTGACCTGCGTCAAGACAAGCTCGCTTTGCAGCGTCTGAAGGAAGCTGCGGAAAAAGCGAAAATTGAACTCTCTTCAACCACGCAAACCGAAGTCAACTTGCCGTTCATCACGGCGGATGCCTCGGGAGCCAAGCACCTTAATGTTAAACTCTCGCGGGCAAAACTCGAATCTCTGGTTGACGATTTGGTTCGTCGTACGATTGAACCGCTTAAGGGTGCTCTCAAAGATGCTGGAGTTAAACCTTCCGATATTGACGAAGTTGTCTTGGTCGGTGGGATGACCCGTATGCCTAAAATCATCGAAACGGTGCGCGAATTTTTCGGCAAAGAACCTCATAAAGGAGTGAATCCGGACGAGGTCGTGGCCGATGGAGCTGCAGTTCAAGGTGGTGTTTTACAAGGTGAAGTCAAAGATGTTCTCTTGTTGGATGTTACGCCGCTTTCACTGGGGATCGAAACTTTGGGCGGTGTGTTTACGCGCCTGATTGATCGCAACACAACCATCCCAACCAAAAAATCTCAAACCTTCTCAACCGCAGAAGATAACCAGAATGCAGTGACCATTCGTGTTTTCCAAGGGGAACGGGAAATGGCCGCAGATAACAAAATGCTTGGCCAGTTTGATCTGGTTGGGATTCCTCCGGCTCCGCGTGGTGTGCCACAGGTCGAGGTGACCTTTGACATTGATGCGAATGGGATTGTTCACGTTGCGGCCAAAGACAAGGCCACCGGCAAAGAACAGAATATTCGCATTCAAGCGTCCGGTGGGCTGTCGGATGCTGACATTGAAAAAATGGTCAAGGATGCCGAGGCCAATGCTGAATCTGACAAGGTTCGTCGGGCTCTCGTCGAAGCACGCAACCATGCTGAAGCGTTGATCCATCAGACCGAGAAAAGCATTGCTGATCTTGGGGCGGATATTTCAGCGACCGATAAAGAAGCCGCGGAAAAAGCAATTGCCGATTTGCGGAGTGTTCTTGATGAATCCGACAAGGCGGCGATTGAGCAAAAGGCTAATGCCTTGCAACAGGCGGCCATGAAGTTAGGTGAGGCTGCCTATCGCAAATCTCAGGAGCAAGCTGCGGGTGCGCCAGACAATGCAGGTGCGGCTTCTGCTCAAGGGAAATCTGATTCTGATGTTGTTGATGCGGACTTCACAGATATGAAGTTTGATGAAGACGACAAAAAATCCACAGGAGCTTAAGTCTTGATGTGATGTAAAAGACCATGAGACAGGCTGCTTTTTTCCTGCCTCATGGTTTTTTTGGAAGCTGGAATCCCTGCGGGGTGCAGACTTGGACTAGAAGATTTGGCTCAGGAGACCTAGAGCAATGAGTGAAAAAGATTTCTACAAAGTTCTCGGTGTTGAAAAAAACGCCAGCGATGATGATATAAAGAAAGCGTACCGAAAACTTGCTATGCAGCACCACCCCGATCGCAATAAAGGGGATAGTAAGGCCGAAGAAAAGTTCAAGGAAATCAGTGAAGCTTACGATGTTTTGAAAGATCCGGATAAGCGTGCTGCGTATGATCGCTTCGGTGCGGCCGGCCCGATGGGTGGCGGTGGGTTTGGCGGAGCTGGTGGGGCCGGATTTGGCGCGGCGTTTTCGGATATTTTCGAAGATATGTTCGGCGATGTCATGGGAGGCAAACGGTCCACTGGTCCGATGCGCGGGTCCGATGTTCAGTTTAGTTTGGATATCACCTTGGAAGAAGCTTTCAAAGGCAAAGAGGCTAAAATAAAAATCCCAACGGTCCAGCCTTGCGATGGTTGTGGAGGGACCGGATCTGCTGATGGGGGGCGGCCCGAAAAATGCGCAAGCTGTGATGGAAGCGGACGCGTTCGTGCTACACAAGGATTCTTTACGATTGAGAGAACTTGCCCAAGCTGTAATGGGGCTGGAACCATTATTAAATCGCCTTGTAAAAAATGTGCAGGGGCTGGAAGAATGCGCGGCGAAAAAACCGTGGGCGTTTCTATTCCCTCTGGAATTTCGGAAGGTCAACGTGTGCGCTTGACCGGCGAAGGGGAGGCCGGTGTACGCGGCGGATCACCTGGAGATCTTTACATTCTGATCGGGATTAAGCCTCACGCTTTCTTCCGTCGCGATGGGGCAAATCTTTATTGCCGCGTTCCTATTCCTATGACGACAGCCGCTCTTGGCGGTTCGGTGGATGTGCCAACGATTGACGGCGAGCGCACCAAAATTAAAATCCCAACCGGAACCCAAACAGGCCAACAGCTTCGCGTTAAAACCAAGGGCATGACGATTATGCGCTCGGAAGCGCGAGGTGATATGTACATAGAAGTTTTTGTCGAAACGCCCGTCAATCTCGATAAAAAACAAACCGATCTGATGAAACAACTCGGAGAAACTTTGGAAAAATCGGGCCAAAAACATACTCCGGAAAGCGAAGGGTTCTTTCAGAAGATGAAAGAATTCTGGGATGATTTGCGCGAATGAAAATAGGAATTGCCGGATGCACAGGGCGTATGGGAGCTCTGCTTGTCAAAGAAGTTTTGGCGAGTACGCCTCAGCTATACTTGGCGGGAGGCATTACCCGTGACAAGGTCAAGGCTCCTTTGTCGGTTCCCCTTTTGACGAATGCCGAAGATTTGTTTGCTTCTTCGGATGTTGTCATTGATTTTACGGCTCCAGAAGCCTCTGTTCTGCACGCAAGAATCGCCGCACGCACTGGCAAACCCCTTGTGATCGGGACAACAGGGTTTAGCGAGGCTGAACGTATTGAGATCACCGAGCAGGCCAAATCCGTTCCAATTCTTTTGACCCCTAACGCAAGCTTGGGCGTGAACGTTATGCTGGAGCTCGTTAAAAAGACAGCTTCTTTGCTCGGGCCAGATTTTACCATTGAAATTCTTGAAGCCCATCATAGCCAGAAACAGGATGCTCCTTCGGGAACCGCTTTGGCTCTTGGGCAAGCCGCAGCCGAAGGGCGTGAAATCGATTTGCGTAGCCATGCTGTTTACAGCCGTCACGGACGAACAGGCCCACGGCAAGATCGTGAGATCGGGTTCTCCGTTCTTCGCGGAGGAGATATCGTCGGAGAGCATACGGTTTATTTTATTGGACAAGGCGAACGCATTGAGCTGACTCACCGTGCAACGGATCGCGCAATTTTTGCCAAAGGAGCCTTAAAAGCGGCGCGGTGGTTGGCAGGGCAAAAAGCCGGATTTTATACAATGGCGGATTTTCTTTGTCTTGCGTAAAACAAAAAGGCTAACTTTTTTCGCGCAGCGCGAAGTGACGCATTGGTCAAAAGGATTCTGGTTTTTATCTCTGGTTCTTGATACACTTACCCTTTGGGAGTGGGTTTTCGTCCTTCTCTGAGCGTCTTGTTCAAAAAGTTCTTAATTCCCTGCGTATAATCATCAAAATTTTTTGGGAGCATTCAATGCTAAGCCGTTTCAAGGTTGGTTTTCAAATTGGTCTTATTGGGGTTATTGCCCTTTTGGGGTTGGTCGTTGTTGGTGCGTTGTATTCCAACAGTCTCTCCCAAACAGAGGAAAATGTTGTTGCGGAGCAGGGAGCCCTTGAAGAAGAGCGTCTCATGAGTGACATTCAGATCGACCTGCTTGGGTTGCGGTGGCATGAAAAAGACTTTTTTCTTCGTCTGGATCCCAAATATGTTGCTTCCCATGATTCTACGGCTAAAAAAGCCGATGAAGATATGAAAAAGCTCCTCTCTTTAACAGAGGACAAGGTTGCTAAGGATTTGCTGGTAGCTATTCAAGCTGGTATCGGGCAATACCTGTCCGCATTTCATAATGTTGTTGACGATTACAAAGAAGTTGGGTTGAACAAGGAAGAGGGGCTACAAGGGAAACTTCGTGCTTCGGTTCACGAGATTGAAGGAGTTCTGAAAAAATATGATGATGCCGTTTTGAAATCTTCCATGCTTATGATGCGTCGTCATGAGAAAGATTTCATGCTTCGTGAAGAAGACAAGTCTATTGAAGATCTGAAAAAAGAATCAGCAAACTTTGCAAAGGTTCTGGAAGCCTCTCTTCTTCCTGTTGAGGAAAAGCCAGGCATTTTAAAACAGCTTGACGCGTATGTTAAGGCTTTTGGAGAATTGGCTGCTGTAACCCTCCGCAAAAAAGAGGATACTGCGAAGCTCTCTTCGACCTATCGTGAAATTGAGCCTAAGCTGAATGAATACATCGCGTTGGTCCAGAAACAGTATCAGGAGGCCAAGGCACATGCGAGTGCTGAACAATCAGAAATTACGCGCTTTATGTATGTTTCTCTCTTGGTTGCTGCGGTTTTGACCTTTTCGCTCGCTTTGCTGATTGGTCGCGCTATTTCTTCCCCGATTGTTCGTATGACGGATGTTATGAGGACGCTGTCTAATGGAAATTTAAGTGCAGTTGTCCCAGACTCTCATCGCAAGGATGAAATCGGCCAAATGGCGGCAGCGGTGCAAGTCTTCAAAGACAAAGCCATTGAAGCTGAGGCCCTCAAGGAAGAGCAAAAAGCTCTGGAGATTCGGGCTGCCGCTGACAGAAAGGCATCTATGAACGCTATTGCTGATTCGTTCGAGCATCAGGTTATGGGTGTGATTAACTCGGTGAGTTC
Source organism: uncultured Micavibrio sp. (assembly GCA_964476455.1). GTDB lineage: Bacteria > Pseudomonadota > Alphaproteobacteria > Micavibrionales > Micavibrionaceae > UBA1573. The sequence continues at coordinate 6,239 of CAYZAR010000020.1, read as the reverse complement.
TTGCGCTACAGAACTTCAAGGTAGTGCCGAGAGCCTCTCTGCAATCTCGGATCGGACCAATCGGCAGGTTATTTCTGTGTCGGGTGCTACAGAAGAGGCTTCGGTGAACGTTCAAACAGTTGCTGCAGCGACCGAAGAGCTTGTTAGTTCTGTTGCTGAAATCAACCGTCAAATTTGCGCAACTTCGGCGAAAACCCAAGAGGCTTCGGCCGAAGCGGTTCGGGCCAATCGGGTTGTGAGCGAGCTACAAACGACTGCGCAGGAAATTGGCGCGGTTGTCACCTTGATTGATGACATTGCTGCCCAGACCAATCTTCTAGCTCTTAACGCTACGATTGAGGCAGCTCGGGCCGGAGATGCAGGGAAAGGTTTTGCTGTGGTCGCCAACGAAGTTAAAAGATTGGCTGAGCAAACCGGAAAAGCAACCGAAGAAATACGCGGGAAAATTGGCAATATTCAGGATATGGCCAACACGTCTGCGCAGGCGGTGGATAGCATTGCCCAGATGGTCAGGCAAGCCTCGGAAGGAGCGAGCATTATTGCCTCTGCTGCGGAAGAACAAGGCGCTGCTACCGCAGAAATATCAAAGAGTATCAACGAAGCCTCAAACGGAACCCGCGAAGTGGCAGAAAATATTACCGGAGTAGCAGAGGCTTCCTCTGAAGCCGGACGAATGGCTTCTGAAGTTTTGAGTGCCTCTTCTGAGCTGAGCCGTCAATCCGAAAAACTTCGGCAGGAGGTTCAGTCCTTTATCTCGGGAATACGGCATTAAGGACTTGGCCCGTACAAAATAAATAGCACAATGCCCGCGCAAGCGGGCATTTGTTTTTGAAAAATGCCGAGAGTGGCGGTATTCTAAACTTTTCCAGCAGGGTTGGTAAAAAACAAGGCAGAAAAAATGGATGAAATTCGTCAAGCCGATTCTTTGAAAACAGACTTGAAATCCTACAGGAAGCAATTGGCCGATTGCGTTGTTTTGACTCACGACAAAAAAATATACTTGCAACGCCGCCCCGATACTTGGGGAAAGCATGCTGGGGTTGTGAATCTTTTTGGAGGCCACGTTGAAGAAGGTGAAAATGCTACGCAAGCAGTTATTCGGGAGTTAAATGAAGAGACTGGCGGCATCATTGAGCCAAAATATTTGGTCTTCGTTGGAGCGGTTACTGAGGGGTGGACCAACCATACCGAGATTGTTCACGTTTATTTTTGGCACGATACAAAGAACACCATCACGGGGTGCTACGAAGCTGAACCTATTTCGTTTGATACAGTAGAAGAAGCTCTCGCTCACCCCAAACTGATGGATTATGCAAGATGGGCGTTAACAGAGTGCAAGAACAGAGGGTTTCTATAGAAAATGAATGTAGAGACTATTGCTTTGTAGGCACTGATTTTTTAGCTTAGGTAAAATGGTTAATCGCCTAAACCAAAACCATCCTCTGGCTTTTATAGAGAAAAAGCTTATGTTCAAGACTCGAGTCAATCGAACAAACTCATAATGGAGATTACAAATGGATATAAAACAAAACGTTGGGAAAATGGACAAGATGGTTCGCGTGATCGCTGGGGTCGTGCTGGTTATTTTGGGCCTGTCCCTTGAAGGGATGAGCTGGCTGGGTTTTGTTGGACTGGTTCCACTCGTAACGGCTGCCCTTGGATATTGTCCGGCCTATTGTCTTCTCGGCAAGGACACAATGAATTGTTGCGGTGGTGGCTCCTGCAAACCAGAAGGGGCTTGTTCCTCTGAGTCTACAGCTGATAAAAAACAGGATTCTTGTTGCGGTGGCGGTAAGTGCAGCGAATAGGCTGGTCTAACCCCATTTCTTTTCTGGTAATTTGAGAACTGGCTTGCCATACTCGGGAAGCAGGAGGGATTCCTCTTCTGTTTTTTCCCGATTTGGTCTCGTTCACAGAAGGTTTTCTCATGGCAAAAACAGTGGCTTTATTACTGGGGGGATGGTCCGCAGAGCGGGAAGTTTCTCTCGTCAAAGGCAAGGTGGTCGAAGCCGCTTTGGTCGAAGAGGGTTATACCGTTCGGACCATTGATGTTCGGAAGAATTTGCCGGCCTTGGTGGCTGCGCTGACTCCTCTACCGGATGTAATTTTCAATAATTTGCATGGGCGGGGTGGGGAGGATGGCATTATTCAAGGTGTCCTTGAAATGCTTGGTGTTCCCTATACCCATTCGGGAGTTCTGGCCTCGGCCATTGGCATGAATAAGGCAATGTGTCGGGCGATTGCTGCGAGTGTCGGGGTTCCAATTGCCAAAGGGCGGATTGCGTCTTTGGCTGAAATCAAAGCGGGGGCCGTTCTTCCTCCTCCTTATGTTATTAAACCAATTCAAGAGGGCTCTAGCGTCGGCGTTCATATTGTTATGAGCCATGACGCGGAATCCCTAGCCAAAATAGATCAATGGCCGTTTGGCGGCGAGGCGTTGGTGGAAGAATATATTCCCGGCCGAGAGCTAACAGTTGCGGTTCTGGACGGCAAGGCGCAGGCTGTGACTGAAATTATTTCCCATACTTCGTTTTTTGATTACGAGGCAAAATACAAGGATGACCGGACGGAACTTATTTTGCCCGCGCCGATTCCTCAAGAAGTCTATAATAAAGCCTTGGAATATGCGGCAACGGTGTATAATGTTCTCGGTTGTCGGGGGCTTGCCCGCTGTGATTTTCGGTTTGATGACCGCAAGGTCGGGGAAGGGGTTCCGTATGGGCTCTGTTTCCTTGAAATCAACACACAGCCCGGGTGTACCCCGCAGTCTATTGGTCCATCTCAGGTCGTTTATAATGGCCTGTCTTTTGGCGCACTCTGCGCCCATTTGGTTGAAACGGCATCATGTCAGGATCCGGAACGCGTCGAACAACTATCCTAAACCGTAGGGCTGGTCAGTCAGCACGGTTGAGTTATTGGGCCAAGCGCATTGGCCCAGCTTTTGCGCTTGTCTTGATTGTTGGATACGCGGGTGTTTATGCGTGGTCGTCTGGATGGGTGGACCAGAAGCAAAGAAGTTTCGTGCATTCTTTTCATGAAGCAATGGTCCGAAATGGCTTCATGGTTGATACTATTCTGGTTGAGGGCCGCGTTTTTGCCAGTCGTGATGGACTTAAAAATTTGATTGATGTGGAGCGCGGAGATTCAATCTATCAAGCCGATCTTGATGATGTGCGCGCGCGTCTTGAAGAGGTGACGTGGGTCAAGTCGGCGGTAGTGGAACGGCATTTGCCGGACACAGTTTACATTCGTTTGATCGAGAGGACTCCCCTTGCTCTTTGGCAAAAGAATAACAAGCTTTCCGTGGTAGATGAAGACGGTGTGGTCTTGACTGATATGGGGCTTGAGCGGTTCAAAAACCTACTGATTATTGTCGGAGAACACGCGCCGAGCCATGCGGCTGAACTGGTGGCAATGATTGAGGCCGAACCTGATCTGAAATCGCGGGTTGAATCAGCCAAGTGGGTGGGGGATCGCCGCTGGGATTTGTTCTTGAAGAACGGCGTTTCCATTCGTTTGCCCGAAGAAGACCTTGGCGAAGCTCTTCGTCGTTTGGCCTCGGCTCAAGCGGAGGGCAAGGTCATGGACCGCAAAATTGAATCCATTGATTTGCGTGATCCTATGCGTCTGGTGGTTCAGACAAGCCCGGGGGCGGAGCAGGATTACCAAGCAGCCTACACACCTGACAAAAATATTTAGGGGGGGCAATGGCAAAACGTTTCCAACCCAAAGGTTCGGTGATTGCGGCACTTGATATTGGTTCGAGCAAGATTGCGTGTTTTATTGCGCGGGTGCGTGACGAAAACGGGAATGTTGATGTCATTGGTATTGGCCATCAAGCGTCTCATGGAATCAAGGCAGGAACGGTAGTTGATCTTGATGCCGCAGAATTGGCCATTCGTCAGGCTGTTCATGCTGCCGAGAATATGGCGGCAGATGTAACCAAGGGCTATCCTTTGCGGGAAGTGGTGGTCAATGTTCCCGGGGTTCATACAGGGTCGCATTTGATGCGTGTCGATGTGCAGGTTCTGGGAGAAGCCATTACCGACAACGATATTCGCCGCGCTCTTGCCAAGGCGCAAGATCAAGTCAGCGGTCATGAGATGGAACTGATTCATACCATTCCAACGGCGTACCGCATTGATGGGCATGAAGGAATACGCGAGCCTCGCGGATTGTTTGGACAAAATCTTGAAGTCGATGTTCATTTGGTCACGGGTAATATTGGGTCTTTGCGCAATATGGCCAGTTGTATCGAAAGCTCTCATCTTGATATTACGGCTTTGTGTTCTTCCCCTTATGCTTCGGGACTTGCCTGCCTCGTTGATGATGAAATGGATATGGGTTGTACGGTCGTGGATATGGGTGGGGGAACAACTTCGATTGCCGTTTTCTATGGCCGCGAGCTGATCTTTACCGATGCCATCCCAGTCGGGGGGCAGCACGTTACAAATGATATTGCCAAGGGATTGACCACGTCTCTTCACGCAGCGGAGCGCATGAAAACACTATATGGAAGCGCAATTGCAACAGCTACAGATGATAAGGACTTGATTGACGTTCCTCCTCTTGGCGAGGACGATCATACTCACCCCAACCATGTACCCCGTTCCTTACTGGTGAGTATCATCGCGCCGCGTCTTGAAGAAACGCTTGAACTTGTCCGCTCGCGGCTGAGTGATAGCGGTTTGGGACCGATTGCGGGACGGCGGGTGGTTCTGACGGGTGGGGCTAGCCAGATCCCGGGTTTGCGCGATCTCGCGCACAAATACTTGGAAAAACAGGTTCGTCTTGGCCGTCCGGTGCGGATGCCAGGCTTAGCCGAAGCCGTCAGTGGCCCTGCTTTTTCCACAACGGCGGGGTTGCTCCACTATGTCACCGAACGTTCGGACGAAATGCCCGCCGAGATTATGGCAGGGGTTGATACCGGAACATTGATCCAGCGAGTCAAGCTTTGGCTTAAGGATAACTGGTAGGGATCTGTTGAGGGGGTAATTGTGGGGAAAGTCGGGGATAAGAGAAAACGAATCACTCTGCAACCGTTTTAGGAGGCCAGATTCGGGGTTCTGGTAAAACGATGACAAGTTTTACACTTATCCACAGCTTCTTATGCGAGTCGCATTTGACCTCTTTGGCGAATCTGCCACAATCGCAAAATCAGAATCAAATGAGTCGGTGAGCGATTTGTCTTCATCAATTGAGTCAGTGTGGTTTTGGGCCGTGGAGCCGTTTTTTCAGGAAATTTGGCTTTATGGTAGAACATTAGGTCTTTTCGCGTAACTAAACCGTCCCTAGAATCATAAGACAAAACAAAAAAAGACACTCATCAGCAGGAGAAATTTCTCGAAAATGATTAACATCAGGATGAATACCGTGGATACAACCAGCAAAAAACTTTCTCCCAAAATCACCGTTGTTGGTGTTGGTGGGGCCGGTGGCAATGCCGTTAACAACATGATCGCGTCTAACCTTATCGGGGTTGATTTCGTGGTCTGTAATACGGACGCGCAGGCATTGCAGGGCAATCTGGCCGATCACAAAATTCAATTAGGAACGAGCTTGACTGAAGGGCTTGGCGCAGGGGCAAAACCAGAAATTGGGCGTGCCGCAGCTGAAGAGAGCCTAGATGATGTCATGCAGCATCTTGAAAACGCTAATATGGCCTTCATCACCGCTGGTATGGGTGGGGGAACCGGAACCGGAGCCGCAGCGGTTATCGCCAAAGCGTGCCGCGAGAAGGGGATTTTGACTGTTGGCGTCGTGACCAAACCGTTCCATTTCGAAGGCTCAAACCGGATGCGTCTGGCCGAAGAAGGCATTAACGAGCTGCAAAATTATGTCGATACGTTGATTGTTATTCCGAACCAGAATCTGTTCCGCGTTGTGAATGATAAGACGACTTTTGCCGATGCCTTCAAAATGGCGGACAGCGTTTTGCAATCTGCCGTCCGCGGTGTTACTGATTTGATCGTTATGCCTGGCCTCATTAACCTTGATTTTGCCGATATTCGTTCGGTTATGCAGGAAATGGGCAAAGCCGTTATGGGGGCTGGAGAGGCTTCTGGCGAAAGACGGGCAACAGAAGCTGCTGAAAAAGCAGTCAGCAATCCTTTGCTGGATGATGTCTCAATGAAGGGAGCCAAAGGCATTATCATCAATGTCACGGGTGGTTATGACATGACTCTCTTCGAAGTTGACGAAGCGTGTAACCGCATTCGTGATGAAGTTGACCCCAATGC
>CAYZAR010000019.1:0-14584 GCA_964476455.1 uncultured Micavibrio sp. | reverse complement strand
AAAGCCTCTTTCCGTCTAAAGACGGAGGTTTTCCTCCCAAAAAGGGGACAATAAAAAGAACAAAGTTAGAACAAAAATAGCTTGACATTCGAACATAAATAGAACATAACGAAAACTGTCAGCGAGATTCTGTGTCTTGTTTGTAGTTTCCCTCCTGTTTGACTGGCCCGTTCTGGTTTCCCTTCCAGAGCGGGCCAATTTTTTAGCCCCTTTGTTTAGGAGAATATAACATTATGTCTAATTTTTTACCGACCGATGATAACAATCACCCTATTCCTGCTTTGCGATTCCGCAATGGCGGAGCTCATAAAATTGTAGCGGGAGCAAGCTCTACCCGAAACAGCGTGGCTTTTGATCCCGAAGTTCAAGTTGTCTCGCTCTATGCCAGCGTTCCGGTTTATCTCCGCTTTGGTGGAAGTAGTGTCGTAGCCACCACCAGCGACCATTATTTCCCAGCCGGAGTTTACTATGATGTTGCCATAGGCGGTGAAGACTCCGCTCAAAGTTCTTTTCTGGCCGTCCTGCGAGCCGACACCACAGACGGGATGGTCTATCTGTCCGAGAAAATTTAATTAGCCTCTGGCTTTGAGGGCCGTCATGATAGTGCCATCATCCAGATAATCTAGTTCGCCTCCGACTGGTACGCCGTGAGCGAGGCGAGAGATTTTGACCGGAAGGTCTTGTAGCATATCCATGATAACATGGGCGGTCGATTGCCCGTCCACTGTGGCACTCAAGGCCAAAATGACTTCCTGCGGTTGCAAGGACTCCGTCCGCGTGCGGAGTTCGTGCAATCGCAAATCTTCAGGCCGGACCCCATCAAGGGCAGAAAGAACCCCGCCCAAAATATGATACAAACCACGATATCCGCCGGTCCGCTCCAAAGCCCACAAATCAGCAACACTGGCTACGACACATAGCAAGCGTTTATCGCGGCTCTGGTCAAGGCAGATACGGCACGGATCGGTATGGTCGAGATTGCCACACAAAGCACAAGACTTAATCGTTGTCGCAGTCTGGTCGAGGGTCCGCATCAAGGGCAATAAAGATTCCTCTTTGCGGTTAATCAAGTGAAGAGCGGCCCGTCGCGCCGAGCGCGGGCCCAGCCCGGGCAAAGAGGCCAGTTGGCGGATCAGTTGGTCCAGCGGCCCGTCATTCATCACGCTCTGATCCGCTGGCGGTACACGAATTAAAATAACCCAAATCGCTATGGATATGAGATGGATCTGCTCCGGCGGTCAAGCAAAGTTCGGTCATGTGACGAACCAACTCAACCGGTCCCGCCCCAAAAATGCGAGCCCCTTTGAGATCAGGAAAATCCTTAACCATCTCCGCCGCCACAAGCCCATGACGGATTCCTTCAATTTTCTCTTCAGAAAGAACAGGGACGTAGTGAAAGCGTTTATCCGTATCCTCTAAATCCAAAAAGAAATCCTCAAGATATAAATCGTCAAGACCGCGCACCCCGTGGTAAAGAAAAACATCGCGGGAGTGAGCATCTTTGATCGATGCCTCCACAATTGCCTTCATAGGGGCAAGCCCCGTCCCACCCGCCACAGCAATCAACGGGCGCGAACAAGCCGGTACGTACAAACAAGAGCCGTACGGGGCCGTGATGTCCAAAACATCATCTGGCTTTAGAATCTCGGTTGCATAATGAGAGGCTCCAGAAGCCGTCCGGCGAATATGAAATTCCAGAAATTTTCCATTGGGCGCATTCGCAATTGAAAAAGGACGCGCCGCACATCCAGAAAACGTCAACATCGCATATTGTCCAGCTTGGTAATCTGGCAAAGCTAAGTCAGGGTCATCAGGGGCCACCCAAATTACCCTCACCCTTGAATCGCTCTCCGCATCGGGAAAGTCCTCGCTGTGCAAAACAACGGCCTTAAATGCATGAGCGGTTGGATCAGGAGCAGAATCAGCCAATCCCTTGGTGGACATTATTGGTTCAGCCCTTTTCGTTGAGGATCACGATAGACGAAGTAGCTCCCGGGCAAGCTCATCCCCGTTTGGGTGTTAAACAACTCCGTCTCAGTAATCGAGCCTTGGGCATCCACCACCCGCCATTTTTTCAGTTCAAACTTCGGAGATTCCTTAAATCCCAGAGTCAAGGTTCCCGCCCCGGGCTCTTTGGTTTGAATCACCGTCATCTGCAGCAATCCCCCCGAGCGCATAATTTTTTTGACCTTCAGATCTCCGTGCAAACTCATATTTTTTCGCAAAAGGAAATCCGCCAAAGTCTGGCTGATCGGCGCATTGCTTTGTTGTTTAAGCTGCCCGTCATAGAAATAGATCATCAGCCCATCCGCCACGACAAAATCTTTGAGAGGCAGATCGTATTCAAAACGTAACTTCCCGGGCCGCGAGAGATAAAAATTCCCACGGCTTTGCGTCCCATCAGGAGCCGTTTGGACAAAACGCGCCTTGGCCGTTTTGAGCGTGGCAAAGTAAGACTCAGCCTGCGTGACCTCTGGGGAAATGACGACAGGCGCAGAAGGTGTCTGCGCAGCAGTGCTTTGCAAAGGTGGAACAATCAAAACAAGGGCGGCCAACACCGCCAGAAGAATGGTCTTTTTCATACATGATACTTAGGCCATTCAAGCCCCGAAGTCCAGAGAGGAAGAGGATTAAACTTAAGATTTTCAAAACCCTGAGGCAACGCTTTCCTTTGCTGTTTTGAAGTGACCCGTTTGGAGAAAACATAAAACTTGACTGTGAACAATAGCCTTGTTCTGAATAAACGTTTTTTCAGAAAAACTATTACCAATCAACGTTTTACTTGACTCAAAATCTGTTTTGATCCCAAATTAGCCTTGTTTTCAAACAAGCACCTTGGCAAACCAATTTTTTGGAGGACAGGCATGACTCGTTCTGAATTGATCCAACGTCTCGCTGATCGCAACCCGCACTTATTTTTGCGGGACATTGAAGGGATTGTTGATGCGCTATTTGGTGCAATGACCTTTGCCCTTGTTAAAGGAGACAGGGTAGAGCTCCGTGGTTTTGGAACATTTTCGGTCAAGGAACGCCAAGCCCGTACGGGCCGAAATCCACGCACGGGACAAACTGTTTCTGTCAGTGCCAAACAAATGCCTTTTTTCAAAACAGGCAAAGAACTGCGTGAACGCCTTAACCTGCACAAAGATCAAAATTAGAAAGTTTATGACCTTGGCAGACGTGTTAAAACTTCTGGTAACCGTTCCTTTTGTTTTGGTCTTGCTATGGGTATGCTTTGCCAATCGGGGAGAAGTCAGCCTTGTTTGGAACCCTCTGCAAGCTGCAGAAAACTTCCCGTTAGCAGTTATTTTAACCGGAGCAGTTTTCTTTGGATTTTTATGGGGAAGTCTCATTATGTGGATCAATGGACTTCCGGCAAGACTGGAATCTCGGGCCCGTAAGCGGGAAATTACAAGATTGCAGAAAGAATTAGCTGTTACGCCCCTTCAACCACCTGTTTCTTAAGGAGATATTGCCGTGGTTTCTATTTTTTGTGCTGTTGATACCCCTGACCTAGAACAAGCAACCCATCTTGCTGGATTGATGACAGAAGCTGGTTGCGGTGTAAAATTGGGATTAGAATTTTTCGTCTCTCACGGGCCAACAGGCCTTGCTCATATTCGAACTCACTATCCCCAGCTTCCTGTTTTTCTGGATCTAAAATTCCATGATATTCCAAACACAGCTGCTCATGCGGCGCGGGCCGCAACAAGATTAGGTGTTACCTACATGACTTTGCACGCAAGCGGGGGTCTCGAAATGATGAAAATGACCAAAGCCGCAGTCGAAGAAGAAGCAACCAAACAAGGGATTCCCGCCCCGAAACTTTTGGCGGTCACGGTTTTAACATCGCTGGACGAAAAAGCTTTGTTGGATGTGGGCCAACAGGCCCCCGTTTCTGCTCAAGTCGAAAGACTGGCCCACTTGGCAAAAGAAGCAGGTCTTGCTGGTGTTGTTTGTTCTGCTCATGAAATTGCTCAGTTGCGCAAAAAATTGGGTCCCGACTTTGTTTTGATGGTTCCTGGCATTCGCCCAAAAGGGAGCGATACTGGGGACCAAAAACGGATCATGACTCCCGAAGAAGCCATGAAACTAGGAGCAACCCACCTGGTTATTGGCCGCCCGATTACGGGGGCCGAAAATCCACAGGAAAAAGCAAAAGAAATTAACCAAAGCCTATTGGCCGCATAAACTCTTATCTTCATGGTGGTTTTGGTGTGTCGTAGTTTGCGGGGTCTTTAGCTCTTCTTGCTCCCAGCGTTACGATTGGACCGCCGACATCTTGAACTGCTTCCACCGCTGGCTTGAGAACGGCAACAAACCCGTCTTTTATTCCTGTATTCACGCTCTCAAAAGCTTGCTTAGCGGCACCCACTAACCGGCTAAGAGTCCCAGTATTGGCCGTAGGGTCATCGGCCATGCCTGTCTTCAAACAAGCAACATCTTGTGCTGGCAGAGATTGATGCCCGGCTTGGAATCTTTGTGCATCCCCAAGGTCAACTCCGCACGTTGCAGCTCGCTGCTCAACTTCTCTACCTGACAATTCTCCAAAAACGCGCTTATCTGCCATACAAAATCTCCTGCATTACATGAAACAATATTATCGCAAACATAATGAATAAAAAGTTAAGAACTGACGTTGCTATGTATTTTCTTTGAGAATTGTTCCCGCAAGATACAAAGACCCGGTAATCAAGACACGTCCAGAATTGGCAGGGAAGCGGCGCAAAATGTCGGAAAGGGCACCAGCCACGCTTTCAGCACAAAAAACCGAAGGGATAAATTCTTTAGCGGTGGTGGCTAAATCTTCGTTGGATAAACTCAAAACTTGCCCGGGGATGCTGACAGTATGAACACCCGCAATTTTAGAGGCAAGAGGGGCAATGAAATCGTGCGGATCCTTGGTAGAAAGCATTCCTAAAATAAGATGCAAAGCTTTTCCGTCTTGCTTGGCCCAAAAATCGGCTTGTTCACTTAAAACCTGTCCTCCTGTATCATTATGCCCTCCATCCAACCAGAGCTCCCAGCCATCGGGGAGCATATCTGCCAAAGGACCGTGGGTAAGGGGTTGAAGTCTTGCTGGCCACTTTGCTGAGACAAGTCCTTGGCAAAGAGAGGCTTCAGAAAGAGGTTTTGCCAAACAGTCTTGAATAGTCAAAAGAGTCATAGCCGCTGTGGCCGCATTGCGCACCTGATGCGCTCCTAAAAGATTAGGTTTTGGAAGCTCAAAACTATTAAAACCCGTGTGCAGCAAAAAACTTTCTGGGAGAACATCAAATGACCATTCATACCCATGCCGAAACAAAGGAGCATTTTGGCAGGCAGCTTCCTCGGCAAAGACACCCATCACACCAGCCTTCAAACCTTCTTTGGTTTGAGGTCCAACGATGCAAGGCGTCTCCTTTTTAATGATTCCGGCTTTTTCCCCAGCAATTTGACAAAGATCATTCCCTAGAAACTTAACGTGGTCATGCGAAATGACTGAAATAACGCTGGCAAGGGCTGAAGGCAGAACATTGGTTGCGTCATACCGCCCCCCCATTCCAACCTCAATTAAAGCAACATCGGCAGGGGTTTTGGCAAAAGCCAGAAATCCAGCACTGGTCAGAATTTCAAAAGATGTCGTGGGCTGCCCCGCATTAACGCTTTCCACATATTCGAGAAGGTCAATAAGGGCTGTTGTTTCTATTTCTCCTCCCCCAACCACAAAGCGTTCGTTGAGCCGGACAAGGTGGGGGGAGGTCATGACATGACAGCTAAGCCCAGCAGCCTCAAGCGCAGCCCGCAAGAAAGCGACAATAGACCCTTTGCCATTTGTTCCGGAGACATGAATACAAGGCGGAAGGTGGTTTTGTGGGTCTCCAAGGTCATGAAGCAGACGAAATGTCCGCTCCAACCCGGGGTCAATAGCTCTTGGGTAGTACGAAGAGAGTCGTTCCAGAAGAGTCTGGAGTTGTGGAGACGGGTCGTAAATATCAGGAGTCAGCAAGTTACGCCCCAGAGCGTTTGCGAACATTTTTGACAGCAGGGCTATCTGTATTTGCAACTTTTAGTACGGATTTGGGAAGAGAAGCTCCAAACACGCTGCGTCCCAATAAACCAGATGGTTTCTTCCCATCAGGGGAAGGGGGGTTGGTGGGTGTTTCGGGGCGGTCTGGTTTTTGTTTCCCTGCGCTCCGGCGCATCAAAAGATCAAGGAGGCGAGCGATGGTTTCTCGCAATTCTTGACGAGGAACAACCATATCAACCATCCCGTGATCCAGCAGATATTCGGCTGTCTGAAATCCTGTAGGCAATTGCTCGCGGATGGTTTCTTCGATAACACGTTTTCCAGCAAATCCAACCAAACAGCCAGGTTCCGCAAGCTGCAAATCACCCAGCATGGCAAAAGAGGCACTCACTCCACCCGTGGTTGGGTCGGTCAGCAAGACAATATAGGGAAGACCAGCTTCTTTAACCATCCGCACAGCAATAACTGTACGCGGCAACTGGACAAGGGAAACCATTCCCTCTTGCATCCGCGCCCCTCCAGAGGCTGGAATAGCAATCAAGGCTGCCCGTTTTTGCACAGCGGTTTCAGCCGCACGCACCAATCCCTCGCCAACCGCAGCCCCCATGGAACCACCCATAAAATCAAAGTTAAAAGCGGCAATCACAACAGGAAGCTCATCAATCGTTCCAAACGCAACAATAATGGCGTCTTTTTCTCCTGTTTTGCTTTGCGCTTCGCGCAGACGGTCGCTGTATTTTTTCTTGTCACGAAATTTCAAAGGGTCTTGGGGAACGGCAGGAACCGGAAGAACTTTATAAGCCCCCTCGTCAAATAGGAGAGCCAAACGGTCTTTCACAGAAATTTTGAGGTGGTACTGGCAGTGAGGACAGACATTGAGGTTTTCCTCAAGGTCGCGGTTAAAGATCATTCCTTCGCAAGATGGACATTTGGTCCAAAGATTGTCCGGCACTTCCTTTTGCCCAACAAACGACCGGATTTTCGGGCGGATATAATTAGACAGCCAGTTCATAGAAATACCAATCCTGTTCGAAATGTTTCTGGATGGGGGCACTATACCGGATATGCCCCCGTACCTGTCAAGGCCGTGGCGAAGCAGAGGCTAAAATGGCGGAATTTCGGGCGGCTAAATCAACCGGAGAAATTTCACCCTTTTCCATGTAAGGTTCTATTTTTGCCATTTCTTGGAATAACCTACAGAGAAACCCCTCATCTTGTAAACAATTATGGTGTCCCAACCCTTGGGGATAAACCCCGATATGCATGGCCAAAACCTCCGGCCACCGCTGGGCTAGCGTCATTAGAAACCGCGGCCCTGCCGTTGCGCAGCCAAATCCAAGAACTGAGTTAACCTTAATTTTAGAAGCCTCAACCAAAATTCGCGTTTTTGTTACGTTTTGCCCTGTATGCATTGAATCCGGTTCAACCAAGATAGCCTCAGCGGGGACATCAAACAGGCGGAGGTATTGTGCGATTTCAAGGGCTTCGGGTTGGCCTGACGGGCCATGTACTCCCCCTGTGGCAACCAATCGAGGAAAAAATCCGGCGTGATAAAACCTTGCTGCTGTTTCTGCCAGTTCGCGAATAAGATTCGGATTGCCAAAGACCAGCCCAAGATCCGCTGGTTGGATGACTGTTGTCGTAAAAGGAAACCCGCGCAATGCGTCAAAGGTAGAAGAAAAAGACGAGTTTTCCGTCATAGTTAGCCCCATTAATTTGTCAGAACGACGAACATTATGTTATTTAGTGCCTTTTTGTCACGAAAATTTGTTTATAAAAAAATTTTCACGTATAATGAGCCTAATATTAACGTTTTAGAATAAAAACAAAAACCCGAGGGATATTTGGGCTATGGCGGCCAGCAACACTAAATATGTCATTCCAGAAGGGGCTCCGGTTTTGCCCAGTCTGGCCAGTGTGTGTGAATGTGAATTTGTGGTGAAAGACGATGGGTTAACCGCCGTGTTTTATTCCAAACCTCTTGCCGAAGAAATTGAATGGGCCGAATACGACGAAGATCTGGCCTTGCTCACTTTTGTCACATGGTCGGGAAAAGTGATGGGGCTGGGCATGAAAATCCATGAACCTTTTCGCGAAGACCTGAAAAAGGCCGAGGACATTATGTTGATTTACATGGAAGATGGGGTTACCCCGCGCCAAATTGTGCCAGCGAAACTGGTTACCCGCTGCACCGGAGTTTAACTTTATCACAAAAAAGAAATAAATAAGTAAGAGGAGATGTGAGATGGCAAACGAAGAAGGAATTCTGGATAAGGCAGAAAGGCTAGCAAGGGAGGCGGCAGAAAAGGCTAAATTAGCCGATGAATTGCGTCCCAAATTGGGATTAAGCTATCCAGAAATGGGTCAATTCATGACCAAAGCCAATGCAGCAAAATCGGGAGAAAGGATTCCCGCCCTTTATCAACAAAACAAAAATGGATATGACGGGCTTTTGGCCGCCTTAGGACAGGCCTACAAAAAGGATGGGGATATTCTTGCCAAACTGGATGCGGAGATGGCAAATACCCCGGGATTAGAGAATCGTTTTTATAAAGCGATCAAAAAAGAGCCCAACGCCTTTGCAGCAAAGCTGGAAAATTATAAACCGGGTGATCTGAAATCTTTTGTGGAGCAAACGGAAGTCTCTGCCCCTTCCCCTGCCGCACTGGTTGCAGGGGTTGCGACGGACATTACCGGCAGTCCCCCTGCTAAAACGGCAAGGAAAGCCCCAGCAACAGAACCTGCCGCGCCCTCCTCTGGACGGCCTAGGAAGGGTGCTGCGGGCGCGAAAGTTGTCGGGGCTGCTGGTGCAGCAGTGGCGGCCGCTGCCGTTGATGTTGATGACGGAGACAGAGAAATGCGGGGCATAGTCATGGGAATCGAATGTTTTGTTGGCGAGCAATTCCCCGAACTCTCTCCACGAGCAGCAGGATTTAGGGAGGCTATTACCAAAGACCCTAAACTGCAGCGGGCTATCGCGGCGCGACTTGCCGCCGATCCGGCTTTTAAGCGCGAATTGATGACCGCCATGAGTTCGAAAAATCCGATGGACCCAAAAATGAAAAACCAGATGCGTCCGTTTTTGGCGCAGGTTTTGGACAACCCGACTGCGCTGGGGACAGAGGAAGGCTTCGCGGCGATTAAGCGGGACTACGGCCAGACCAAAAACGCTGTTGTGGGACAGCAAATGGGAGAAATCAAAACTTGGTTAAGGCAAAATCTGGGGATCAATCTTGACGGGGTCTTTGCGTGGTTTCAGAAAATGTTTGGCCAGTTGTGCCATTTTTTCAAAGGGTTTTCAAACGGCAGTTTCAAATCCATGCGCAATAGTGGCCACAGCATGATGGATGCCCTCAATATGTCGTGGAAAGAAGCCGGAGCTGGTGCGGACCTCGAATCGGCAAACTTGGCCAGTATTCGGGTTCTTCCTGTGACTAAGGGCGGGGCGTATTACCGCACAGAAGTCACCAAAGACCAAGAGGGCAAAGACGTTTCTCGCCGTGTCATGAATACGGTCGAGATTCGGGATGTTACAGGAAAAGTTCACAATGTTCCTCTTTCTTATGGTTTGAACTCAACGCGGCGGAATGACGGAAACTACGAGTTAACGCTTGCCGCAAGAGTGGATGAAGCGGGCATTCCGAAATCAATCACACACATTGTGGTTTCGGGCGAAGAGGGGGCGAAATACTACAAAACCCTTGGTGCGCGACTGAAGGAAGACGGGGTAAGGTTTGTAGATCAGAATTTTGCCGATGGGCGGACTCCTGTAGGAGGGAGAGCTATTATCGTGCCTCCTTCACGCTCCTCCCCCTCCCCCTCTGTGGAGCAGTTTGATCCGCAAACAGGGGCTTCCTTGGGGTTTGTAGATGTTACAAGGCGAGCACGTCCCATTCCTCCTTCGGGACCGCAGGCTCCTGCGACAAACGATCCCGAGATGCATTTGCGGAATCAAGGTTAGTATAAAACAGGGGGCTTCATGCCCCCTCTTTTTTCGCTAGAACTTTGAAGAACGCTGCCATTGCGTCTTCTGGTGTGATTTTAGAAATGTCTTCTGCCTCCAGAGCCAGAACCCGCGGTCCTTGTGGGCCATGTTTCTGGATGGTGCTTTTCTGGCTACAAAAAAACATGACAGTGGGACACCCCGTCACACAGATAATATGCATGGGCCCTGTGTCGTTTCCGATGGCGGCTTCGGCCCCACGAGCAAGGGCTGGCAAGTCTTCAAGCGCGGTTCTTCCCGTAAGATTCAGAACATCAAGCCCCCGTGCAATCGCCGCATTGGCTTCCTCCTCAGCTTTGCTTCCAATTAAAACAGGGTGATACCCTTGGCGCAGCAATTTTGCAGCCAAAATGCGGTAATGTTCAATGGGCCACCTTTTCTCAGGGTGTTGAGGCGAGCTGCCGGCAACCAGTAGAACATAAGAGCTAGGCAGACCAAAAACGGCAACTTCACAGCGCATCCATGCCAAAGGATCAAGCGCAACATCTGTAATTCCGGCAAGAGCTAGTGTCTGGACATGACCATGAAAAGCGTGTCCCAGAACCCGCGCTGGATTGGTATTGCGGTGGGAAGCCCCTTTGGCTGCCCCCACCCATTCAGGTCGAGGGGAAAACAGTCGAAGGTAAAAACCAGTCCGATCATTGTTTTGCAAGTCATAAACTCGGGAAAATTGGCCCTGATTTAAGCGCGAACGCAGGTGGAGCCAAGCCAAAATATCAAAAGCTTTTGGTTTTTCATCCACCCAAACATCATCAAAATAACCACATTCTTTCCCTAAACGGGCAAAGGGTTTTGTTGTCAGCAAAGTAATACGGTCGCCCACATGAGCGCGGCGAATAGCTGCCATTGGGCCAAGAGCATAGACGAAATCGCCAAGAGCCCCTAGTTTGATAACCAGCACATTCATTTTTTGGTCTTCTTCAAAATTTCGCGGTACACGTTTAGGGTTGCCTCGGTCATGTGGGCTTTGGTGTAGTAGGCGCGAACATGGGCCATAGCGTGAGCAGCCATAGCGGCCTGCAAATCTTCAGGAAGACTCAATGCAATCCGCAGTGCTTCGGCTAAGGTTTCGGCATCATTTGGGGGAACCAACCACCCTGTTTCGTTGGGCAGAATGGTTTCGCAGGAACCGCCGATATTGGTGGCAATGGTAGGGCGGCCCATAGCTTGAGATTCAACAGCAATGCGACCAAACCCCTCTGGTTCAATTGATGCAGATACGACAACGGAAGCGAGTTGATAGGCCGAGGCCATGTCGTCACAATGAGGGGCAATGCGCACCCGACCTTCAAGACCTTTGCTGCGGATTAGTCCTTCCAATTCCTCGCGGTACCCGGTACGGCCCTGATCGTCTCCTAATAAAACGCAGTATAATTCTGGGTAGTCGGTTAGAAGAGCCATAGCCTCAATCAAAACGCTCTGACCTTTCCAGCGGGTCAACCGCCCGGGAAGAAGAATAATTTGTGCTCCATCTGGAATGCGCCACTCTTTCGTCAGTTTCATCATGCGTTCGGGGGAGACCAGGCGAGGCTCGAACTTTTCCATCGGAATGCCACGAGGAATGACCCGAATTTTTTTTTGCGAGAGTTTGTATTCTTTTTGCAGATAATCACCAACGAACCAAGAATTGGCAATGACCAACTCTCCTTGGGCGATAACGGAATTGTAGAACCGTTTGAATTTATTATCCCGCACGTTATAGGGCGCATGACAAGTGGTCATGAAGTGTGCATTTGTTCCTTTGACGGCTTCAAGACAACTCCAAGCCGGAGCGCGACTACGCGCATGGACAATGTGGACATCGTGCTTGCGGATAAGAGCGCGAAGACGAAGAACGTTAAGGGCCATGATAAAAGGGTTTTTGCTATGAACGGGCAATTGAATATGCTGCGCTCCACAGCGCAATATTTCGGGAACCCTCGGGCCTCCATTGGATACCACAATAGCCTTCATTCCAGCCTTAACCTGCGCTGCAGCGACATCCACAGCGGTCTGTTCGGCTCCCCCTGCGCCCAGATTGGGAATAACCTGCATAATGACTGGTTTTTTGCTCATTTTGATACGCTTCCACCTTGATTTTGCTTCTGTCCTTTAGCACAGTATGCGGCATGGATACAAACCCGAACATAAAAACACTTATCGACCCGTCTCATCCCCCTTTGGCATATCAATTTCGGGGCGGGCGAGACGATCTGCCCACGCTTGTTTTTTTGCATGGGTTTCGCTCAGACATGACGGGGGACAAAGCCCGTTTTCTTGACGAAGTATGCGTAAAGCGGGGACAAAAATTTCTCCGATTTGATTACTCTGGTCATGGGCAATCGGGAGGCGCATTTGAAGACGGGTCTATTGGAGCATGGCTCGCCGATTCCTTGTCTCTTGTGGATAAGGTGACATCCGGTCCGCTGGTCCTTGTGGGTTCTTCAATGGGCGGATGGATTGGGCTGCTTCTTGCTTTGGCGCGGCCAGAGCGCGTGAAAGGGTTTGTAGGGGTGGCGGCGGCCCCGGGGTTCACTGAATGGATATGGCAAAGAGAACTCACGGAAGAGCAGAGGCAGGAATGTTTGCGAGAAGGCCGCATAACCTTACCATCTTCCTTCGGTCCGCCGATTGTTCTGAAACCCCATTTTTTCGAAGACGGACGTCTGCAAAACCCGCTTGAAAAGGGTCTTCTGTCTCTCTCTATTCCGGTTATTCTGCTGCAAGGAAAGCAGGATAAAGATGTTCCGTGGCAAACAGCTGAAGAGATCGCACAGGCTTTACCAAGCGGATTGTGTGAAATCGTCTATGTAGCAGATGGTGACCATCGCCTTTCCCGCCCCCAAGATCTGGAATGCTTAGAATCCGCAGTCTTAAGGATAGAAAAAAGACTCCCCTAACGCCGCTTATAAACAAAGCCCTTGTTGGGGGCAGGTTTTCCATCGGGTGTTCCCCCTCTATATTTACGGATAAGACGTCCTATATAACCAAGAATGACGCTCAACACCGCGAGGCTAGCCATAGAATAAAACAAAGGAATCGACAAAATTGGGGTAAAAATGATGTTGAAATTCTCTGGAGAGAGGGTTTCGACCACAGTTTTGTGCTCCTCTCCGGCATAATGCTTGGTAATCCAGCCCAGAGCTGCAAAGGCAAATGGGTTGCCAGACGTTTGCCAGATGTAAATATCATGGCCAACAGCCAAGATCGCAAGCAAAGTAAAAAGAGAGGCAAAAAATTTTGAAACACCAGACATGACAGAATCCTTTATCTTGAACGGCGATTCTAGCAGATTTTTAGTTTCTGGGAAGATATTCTGCGAAAGGGCTTGAAGTTTTAGGTTTAGAGCGTTATTTTCCCGCATTCCAAGGTGCGGAGAGGTGGCCGAGCGGTTGATGGCACTCGCCTGGAAAGCGGGCATAGGGTCAAACCTATCGTGAGTTCGAATCTCATCCTCTCCGCCATTTTTTAAAAAAACACCCCTATATTATTTTAAGGGTGGCCTGAAGAAGCCCAATTCCTGCAACGTGTTCCGCAATAACCTCCTGACATGGCTTTCGCCACGGCGGGGAATTTTTGGCAGTTTTCTCTCTCTACGGGCCATTTCTCTCAGAAACCTCCGTACCAAACGGCTCCATGTTCACAGCTTTTAGTCATGAGGTTTCAATATGTTAGAAAATGGCAGTTTTTTGCACATCGCACAGCGCAGCGATAAAACTGCGGTACGGATAATTTTTATAGATTAAGCCCGTCTGCGCTGCGCATCCGCCATAGTCAGTTTATCGCCCCCACGGATAACAAACTGGCATTTATAGGCAGTATCATCGCCCGACCAGATGATCGGATCGCTATCCAATTGAAACAGAGTTTGCAGGTTAGTGGAAACTTCCTGCTTGCTCTTTTTAACCTTCTCAATATCGCTGATGTGCATGACACCGTTTTCCAAGGCCAGCGCTTGTAAAAATGCCCATGCCTTTTTCGGTTTCTTGGTTTTCTTATCGCGCAGATTAAAATCTTCCGCACTGTACTGCTTATGGTCTTTATTCTTGCAGGACACGGTGACCATTTCGTCGGCGGTAAATTCCAACACGATGTCGCCCCATGTTGCGCCAGCCGGTGTCGGATACCGTGTCTCCCCATGCGCACCGTCAATGTGCTTGATCCATTCGGCAGAAAGCTCGGACAGAAGGCTGGCAGTATTGCTTCTGACCTGGATGGCATCATTGGCAAATTCAATCATATCTTCATAGGCAAAAACTTTTGCACCGTTGCGCAAGGCGACCTCCCGAACGGATTGCGTGACGGAAGGAGCCGAAGGCAACAACACGAAGAATGGCTTTTGGAAACGGGCGGCAAGCTGACCAATGGAACGCTCAATCCTGCTCGCTTGCACTTCAATCATCGCAACCACAGGGAAACGATAGCTTGCGGCAGGATTGTATTCACCGATCTGCCAGCAGGATGGCATTCCATCGATTTCAGTATGACCAGCATTGTTGACGTTGAATGCCCGTCCAAGGCCAGAGAAGATGGTGGAAAAGTCTGGGCTGTAAACGATCAGGTCTTTCTTTTGCAGCGCCCGCTTATCGCAG
>CAYZAR010000018.1:2679-15179 GCA_964476455.1 uncultured Micavibrio sp. | reverse complement strand
GTTCGTGACCTTTGCCGGCTAGAACAAGAACATCACCAGATTCAAGAAAACCAACCGCTTTGCGAATAGCCTCCCGTCTGTCAGGTATAACAAGAGCCGCAGGCGCGGCGGCGTGAATAGCTGCGCGAATGGCGGCTGGATCTTCACTGCGTGGATTGTCATCGGTAATGATTGCAACATCGGCCAGACGCGCTGCCAAAGCTCCCATTACAGGCCGTTTCCCGCGGTCCCTGTCCCCACCACATCCGAATAGGCAGAGAAGCCTTCCTTTCGTGTGAGGACGCAAAGCTAATAGAATATTTTCAAGAGCATCAGGCGTATGCGCGTAATCAACATAAACTGCTGTATTTGGACGAGAACCAGAAACCAATTGCAACCGCCCGGGAACACCTCGCAAAGTTGGCAAAAGATCAATCACTTCACCCATGCGGGATTCGTTTTGGGCCAGAACCAATCCGGCAGCGCACAAAACATTCATAACCTGAAAACCGCCAACCAATGGCAGAGTCAGTGTCACACGGCGACCCAAAATTTCAAGATCAAGTTTTTGACCTTCGGGAGTTGGCAACCGCGAGAGGAGTTTCAATTTATCGCCCGCTATGCCATAGCCCCAGAAGGGCAAACCGCGCTCGGTAGCAATGGTTTTGATCTTGACCGCTTCAGGTGTATCACTGTTGACCACCACCGGAGACCCTTGGGGAAGCAATTCGCGGAAGAGTCGCATCTTGGCCTCACCATAAGCCTCCATCGTCTGATGGTAATCCAAATGGTCTCTTGTCAAATTGGTGAATCCTGCTGCCTCTATTCTCACGCCATCGAGCCTATATTGGTCTATGCCGTGACTTGAGGCCTCCATTGCCACATGGGTAAAACCAGAAGCCGACAAATCAGCCAGATGTGCATGAAGACGAACGGAATCAGGTGTGGTCATAGACCCGTATCCAGTCAACCCTTCACCGCGCAGCCCAAGCGTACCAAGAGACGCTGCTTTAAATCCCATTTTCTGCCACAGGTCTTGAGCAAAACTAACCACCGATGTTTTTCCGTTGGTTCCTGTCACCGCAACGATATGGGCAGGCTGCGCTCCATAAAAACGTGCCGCAACATGAGCGAGAGTCTGACGAGGATTTTCATCTTCAATCCAAACCAGAGAGTCCATTCCATCTGGTTTTCTTGATCCCTTTGGAACAAGAACAGCCACGGCTCCGTTACGAATAGCTGCGGGAACGAAGTCAAGCCCATTGCTGCGGATCCCGGGCAAAGCCGCAAACAAAGCCCCTGCACCAAGAGAGCGGCTATCACAGCTAACCTCTTTAATATCAATATCTGGCAGCACTGGACGATCTAAAAGAACAGAAAGAGAGACCATTAGTGTTCCTCCGCTTCTTTGGAAATAAACTGTCTTAGGGGTTCACAAATATCTGGCGTATCAAGAGGCTGAGGCTCCATATTAAGAAGTGGACCCATTGAAGAAATCACCCTTCCCACGGCTGGAGCGGCAACCCATCCGGCAGTAGCGTATCCGTAGCTTTGCTTATTGGGGTGAGGTTCATCCACCATAATAAAAATCGTATAATGTGGATCGTTGATAGGGAAGGCTCCAACGAAAGCCGATATCCGGCGATTATGATCGTAACGTCCACCAAGATTTTTATCGGCTGTGCCAGTTTTTCCGCCAACCATATACCCGGGAATATTGGCTTTCTTGGCAGTTCCATCACTCACCACCAAACGAAGCAATTGGCGCATTTTAAGTGAAGTCTCTTTTGAAACCACTCTGACAGTATTCTCTTGCTCAGCAGAGTTGTCTTCCTTTTTGACCAATTTTGGCTTGACAATAACACCACCATTCACAATCGCACTGAACGCCGATACCAACTGAAGCGGCGTGACAGCAATGCCATGACCGAAAGCCGCTGTAAGTGTATTACTCTCACGCCATGGATTGGGAATAATTGGTCCGCCGACTTCGTCAATTTCGAACTCTGGTTTTGACATCAAACCAAGCTCACCAAAGAATTTTTTGAGTCCATCAGTTCCGATTGTTTCAGCCATACGGGCTGTCCCAATATTCGAGGAAACCATGAAGGTTTCTGGAACAGTTAGAACTTTGTTAAGCCCATGATAATCGTGAATAGTATAACGACCAATTTGGAGCGGCTTACTAGCATCAAACGTAGCCGACATTGGTGTTTTTTTACGGTCTAGCAAAGCCGCCGTGGTAAATACCTTAAAGGTAGAGCCCAGTTCATAAACCCCTAAGGTAACACGATTAAACATCTGTGGATCATCAGGTTTTGCATTCGGAGAATGTGGATCAAAGTCAGGCAAAGAGACTGCCGCAAGAATTTCTCCCGAGCGAGAATCCATGATAATTCCCGCTCCAGCCTTACCGGTAAAATCCGTGATAGCTTTCTGAATTTCTCGACGCAAGATGTGCTGCAAGCGAACATCAAGCGTCAATTGCAGTGGATCCTCATGCGTAGAAAGTAATTTGTTGAAACTACGTTCAACTCCGCCGAGGCCGCGACCATCAACATCAGCATAACCCACCATATGAGAAGTCAGCGGACCTTGCGGATAAATCCGCCGATAATCGTAGTCAAAAACCAGCCCGGGCTCGCCGATTTCAAGAATTTCTTTTTGCTCTTCCGGCGTTAGATTCCGCTTGATCCACACAAAGCGTTTCTCGCTTTGCAGCTTCTTGAGCAAATCTCCGTAAGGAAGATCGGGAAATATCTTGTTCAAATCTCTAGCTGCGGCAATGGGATCAACAACCAACTTAGGATCAGCGTACAAGGAAGCCGTTTTAAGTGATGTCGCAAGTAATATCCCGTTACGATCAACAACATCAGCACGGCGCATTTCTCCTTTGCTTTCGCTGACTTCGCTTTTTTGTAAACTTTCTTCTGCCTGTTGATCGGGAATACCACGAATAAGCGTGACGTCCACCAAACGCGCCGCAACCACAATATACGCCATCGAGAATAAAACAGCGACCAGTGCAATACGCCCACGCGCCAGATCAAGGTGAGAACTTCTCTCCCCCATGATCCGCATGGATAAGCGATTGAACGGCGATCGCTTGCTCATAGCTCCTTGTTCTCCTTTTCCAAGTTCTCAAGCACATCATTGAAATCAGACGAAGGTGTTGGGGTATGGTCTCGAATAGGTAAAGGATCTGTCGTAGAAATTTTTTCTTTTTCTGGCTCTTTTGGTTTTTCGGATTCTCCGGTTGCAGCCAGAAGAGGAACTTCTTCTTCAGAAGGAAGAGGCTCGGGAATCGCATTCGCATCCCGAATTAAATTATCTGGCATAGGTGGAACCATCTGCAAATGACGAGACACCAGAATTTCAAGCCTATCAGGCCGATTGAGATAATCCCACTCTGCGCTTAAAACGCGCATAGCTTCGCGCTCTTGCTCAAGGTTTGATTTGCTCAATCTTTGCTCACGCTCAAGCTGCTGAACTTGCTGGGACACCCAAAAGAGAGCAGCTCCGGCAATCGCAGCCAGAAGCAACGTTGCTAAAGAAGAAAGCCGAAAGGGATATTTCATGCAGCAACCTCCTGACGGAGAGCCGCTCTCAGTTTGGCAGAACGAGAACGGGGGTTTACTTTGGATTCATCTTCAGTGGGAGAAAGCGGCTTTTTGGTGAGCAAAGCAAAAGTTTGCAGCCGCAGCGAGTCAGGATGAGACTCAGGGGAAGGAGGAAGGTAGCGTGAAGGTGCAGGCGCAGGCTTCGAGCGTTCATTGAGAAAGTTTTTAACAATCCGGTCTTCAAGCGAGTGGAACGTAACCACCACCAATCGCCCACCGATTTTAAGCACATTTTCAGCCGCCACCAGAACCTGTTCCAATTCGGAAAGCTCTTCATTCACTTTAAGACGCAGGGCCTGAAAACTCCGCGTAGCTGGATCAATTTTATCTTTGGGCGAAGCGTGAACCACACTGCGAATAATCGTTGCCAACTGTCCAGTTGTAGCGATCTTCTGGGCTGTACGCGCACGAACAATCGCGGCGGCTATGCGCCGAGAGTGACGCTCTTCTCCGTATTGATAAATAATATCGGCAAGTTCTTTTTCAGGAAGCCGTGCAACCAAATCGGCTGCCGTTTCCCCAACAGAGCGGTCCATACGCATATCAAGCGGACCATCAAAGCGAAACGAAAAACCGCGCTCGGCTTGGTCGATTTGCATAGAGGACACACCAAGATCAAGAACCACACCATCAACTTTTTCAATGCCTGCTCGCCGCAAATGTTGGGCAAGATCGGAAAAACTTCCATGACTGAAAATCAAGCGATCCTGATACGCGCCCTTCCACGCCTCTGCCAACGCAAAGGCTGTTTCATCCCGATCAAGAGCCACAACCCGACATGTTTGACACGCATCAAGAATAGCGCGCGTATATCCCCCTGCCCCAAAGGTGCAATCCACATATGTCTCCCCTTCGGCAGGAGCAAGACTCTCCAAGACCTCGCGCAACATCACGGGAATATGGGGAGATGAGGAATTTTCCTGATGGTTTCTTTTTTCTCTGACCATCTACGCCCCCTCTGCCCCACCTGCCTTGATCTTGGGAAGAGTCATTCCCTTATCAATGACATGAGCGCGGGCAGCAAGACGACGCGTTTCAAAACGCTCCGCATCCCAAACTTGAAACTTTCTCCCCAAACCAACAAAGGTTGCGTTTTCATGAATGCCAGCAAACTCAAGCAAACCATCTGGAATGCCAATCCGGCCCTCGCTATCAAAAGGACACGGAACAGCTTCGCCAAAAATGGTGGTGGCCAGATCATCCTGTTCACTGGAAAACAAATCGAATTGGTCAAGGCGAAGACTGAGTTCTTCCATCGTGGAAAAATCGAACCCCTCCAGACAGGGATGATTCGTAGCCTTGAACAGCACAACGCCTTGATAAGGCTGCCCCAAAAGGGCCGCCCGAAACGGAGCCGGAACGGTTACACGCCCCTTGCGGTCCAGTTTGCTAAGAAATTGTGAAAGAAAAATCGGCATATGTCCTCAAGAACGGGCGATTTGGGAAACACCCTATATATCATGGGATAGCATGGGATTTCATGGGAAGTCAAACAAATCCGCGCTCTACAAGAGAAGAAAACACTGGAAAACCCTGTGAAAAACACTCCAACAAAACTGTGGATAAGTTTTTTATGTTCTGGAAAATTACTGAGGGTTTGAGGGGTATAGGCAATCCCAAAATTTAGGTAATGCTCACCCCCCCCCCGCGATTCCCACCTCCGTCATCTCCGCGATGGCGGAGATCCGGCAACATAAAACGTCAACACGCCAAACCCCCGCTTAAAGCGGGGGTGACTGATTGGGGGAGAGCACGGGGACACACGTTCTGGACCGTGGAAAAGAGGAGAGAGTACGCGAAAATCAATACACCCGTTTTTTGGGTGGGACGACTTCGCAATCATTTGTCAGGGTCTTCATAATCACGGGGCGGTAGCCAATCGCAGAGCCGCCCTGTTCATCCACCCAGATTGCTGTGTGTTTCATCCAGTTTTCGTCATCACGCTCTGGATAATCCTCACGCGCATGAGCTCCACGGCTTTCTTTCCGGTTGGCCGCAGAATGCATGGTCGCCACAGACTGATAAAGCAAATTGTCAAGCTCTAACGTTTCAACCAAATCGGTATTAAAAATCAAAGAGCGGTCCGCGATACTCACATCCGTTTTCGAGGAGAAAATCTCGCTGATTTTTCGCGCCCCTTCTTCAAGAACAGAGCCCGTGCGGAAAACTGCTGCATGGTTTTGCATGGTTCTTTGCATCGTATTGCGAATATCAGATGTCGAAAGAGGGCCATGAGCATGACGCAAGCGGTCAAAACGATCCATCGCCCGCGCTCCGTTATCCGCACCCGCTTTTTTGTGACGCATCCCGGGCTTGACCAGTTCCAAGGCCCGAATGGCCGCCGAACGTCCAAAGACAACCAGATCAAGAAGAGAGTTTGACCCAAGACGGTTTGCCCCGTGAACGGAAACACACGCTGCCTCACCAATAGCCATCAACCCGGGCACAACATGGTTAGGGTCGTCCATCGTTGGCGCAACGACTTCGGCGCGCCAGTTGGTGGGAATCCCGCCCATGTTATAGTGAACAGTTGGCAAAACGGGAATCGGCTGCTTGGTGACATCAACGCCTGAGAAAATTTTAGCTGTCTCAGCAATCCCGGGCAAGCGCGAATGGATAATATCGGGGTCCAAATGTTCAAGGTGCAAATGGATATGGTCTTTGTGGGGACCGACACCACGTCCTTCCCGAATTTCAATCGTCATTGAGCGAGAGACAACATCACGAGAGGCCAGATCTTTGGCTGACGGCGCATAGCGAAGCATAAACCGTTCGCCTTCGGAGTTGGTGAGGTATCCACCTTCGCCCCGCACGCCTTCGGTGATGAGGCACCCCGCACCGTAAACCCCTGTGGGATGGAACTGGACAAATTCCATGTCTTGCAGAGGCAACCCTGCCCGCAAAACCATTGCATTGCCATCCCCCGTGCAAGTATGCGCCGAGGTGCAGGAAAAATAGGCACGGCCATAACCACCCGTTGCCAAAACCGTTTGGTGAGCGCGAAAACGGTGAATGGTTCCATCGTTCAAATTCCACGCCATAACACCAACACACGCGCCCTCATCATCCATGATGAGATCAAGCGCGATATATTCAACGAAAAATTCCGCCTTGTGCTTGAGAGCTTGCGTGTAGAGCGTGTGCAGAATGGCATGACCAGTGCGGTCCGCCGCTGCGCAGGTTCTTTGGGCTGTTCCTTGGCCGTAATGAGTAGTCATGCCGCCAAAGGCCCGCTGATAAATTTTTCCCTCGGCTGTCCGGCTAAACGGTACGCCAAAATGTTCCAGCTCGACAATCGCCGGAATCGCCTCACGGCACATATATTCAATCGCGTCCTGATCGCCGAGCCAGTCCGACCCTTTGATCGTGTCGTACATATGAAATCGCCAATCGTCTTCGCCCATATTTCCAAGGGCAGCCGAAATTCCACCTTGCGCAGCTACAGTGTGGGAACGTGTTGGAAAAACCTTTGTCAGGCACGCCGTACGCAGCCCCTTCTCAGCCATGCCCATGACCGCACGCAGACCAGCTCCGCCGCCTCCCACGACCACGACGTCATATTCATGATTGATAATGTCGTATGCAGACATAATGCTACCTGTACTTTCTGATTAAAAAGCGACTTTCAAAATTGAGAAGACCGAAGCCACGGCCAGAGCCGTGAGGACCAATTTCATAGCAAGTAAAATAAAAGACTTTAGACCTTCGCTATGAACATAATCGTCAATGGGAACCTGCAACCCCAAGGCCGTATGATAAAAAGAGGAAATAACAAAAAGGATGAGCAAAATGGCATTGATTGGCTCGTTCAACCAGTCCGTGACCAAACCAAAAGATCCCCCCTCAATGGCGAGGCGAACAACCGACCAGATCAACCATGCTGTTAAGGGCAGCGCGGCGATAGAGGTCACTTTCTGCATATGGGCGTGATGAACACCGCTACGCGCAGAGCCAAGCCCTTTGGCTCGTGCCAAAGGATCCTTAAACGGAGCTTCTTGCCATTTTAATTTTGATGCCATTGAGTTATCTCCTAATTAGAAGCCGTGCAGGTCAACACACACAGCCATGTTGCCGCCGTTAAAATCACAGAAGAGGCGATAATAACCTGTCCGGCCCGTGTGGCTTGCGGAATAGAAATCAGATAACCGGAATCCATCAGCAAGTGACGAATTCCGGTTCCGATATGAAGATAAAGCGCGAACGTCCATCCCAAGAGAGCGAGCTTCCCAATCCACGATGAAGCCACCATCAAGAAGGTTTCATACGCCGATGGTCCAGATGCTAGGGCAAAAACTCCCCAAACCACGACCAGCAGGCCAACGGCAAGAGCAGCTCCTGTCATCCGGTGTAAAATTGATACGGCCATTGTGAACGTCCATTTCCAAATCTGCAAATGCGGAGACAAAGGACGATCAAGAGGTTTCACAGGCATGGCAAGAAGGCTCCCGAAAATTTGTTCAAATTCGGCAAGAGCATAGGCGGAAATAACAGCTTTGCCAAGACCTCAACTTATGTCATCCACCCTTTCTTGCCCCCCTAAAATGAAGAAAAAGCCCGACCCAACTTCTGTTATTGTGAAAAATACGACTTCCCGCTACTCTCGCCCCCTTCGTTTTTTCTTCTCGAAAGGAACCTTTTCTGTGCCGAGTCCAACGACCTTGCCTGTGTGGCCTTTGTTACAATCTCATTATGAGAAAATGAAAGCCTTCTCCCTGCGAGATTTACTTTCCTTTCCAGCGCGGTTTTCTGAGATGACGGTGACAACGCCGCACGCGCTGTTTGATTTTTCCAAACACCTTGCCACGACAGAAACCATTTCCTTGCTGATCCGTCTGGCCAAAGAGAGCAAACTTGACGAAATGCGTGCTGCCTTGTTCGCAGGAGAAAAAATAAACCTGAGTGAACACCTCGCTTTTTTGCATACCGCTTTGCGGGCTGACCCAAAAGTTCCCCTCTTACTTGATGGAGAAAATGTCATGCCTTTCGTCTGCGATGTTCTGGATCGCATGACCAGTTTTGCTGACTCCCTCCGCAAAGGAACGTATAAAGGATATACAGACAAGCCAATACGCGATGTTGTCAACATCGGTATTGGCGGATCTGATCTTGGTCCTCGTTTTGTGACCGAAGCTCTCCACGATTTCCATGATGGACCAAATGTGCATTTTGTTTCCAATGTCGATGGGTCCGCCATTAGCAAAACCTTAGCTAGCCTCTCTACCGAAACGACTCTCGTCATCGTGGCTTCTAAAACATTCACTACCGAAGAGACTATGCTTAATGCCAGCGTTGCCAAAAACTGGTTCCTCAATCAGGCTCCCTCTTCTGCTCTTGCCAAACATTTTGTTGCCCTTTCCACCAATCAAGATGCCGTCACAGCGTTCGGCATTGCGCCTGAGAATATGTTTCCCTTCAAAGACTGGGTTGGCGGAAGATACTCTCTTTGGTCCGCCATTGGCCTTTCTATCATGATCGCAATTGGTCCTGTCCGTTTTCGGGAACTTCTAGACGGAGCGCGCACAATGGACACCCATTTCCAAACGGCCCCCTTTGAAAAAAATATTCCAGTTCTTATGGGCCTTCTTGGAATCTGGTACCGAAATTTCTGGAA
Organism: uncultured Micavibrio sp.; assembly: GCA_964476455.1. GTDB lineage: Bacteria > Pseudomonadota > Alphaproteobacteria > Micavibrionales > Micavibrionaceae > UBA1573. Next base: position 5,969 of record CAYZAR010000018.1, on the reverse strand, counting down.
CTATCCGGCACATATGATTTTGCCTTATGATGATCGTCTTCGGGATATTGCCAAATTCACCCAGCAGATGGACATGGAATCAAACGGAAAATCGGTGGACCGCGAAGGAAATCCGGTTTCCTGTGATACAGGTCCCATTCTGTTCGGAGAACCCGGAACCGACAGCCAGCATTCCTTCATGCAACTTGTCCACCAAGGGACCACCCCCATTCCCGCAGATTTTATTATTTGCAAAACACCACATCACACTTTGCCGGATAACCACCTTTGCCTGATGGCGCATTTTCTCGCACAAAGCCGCGCTCTGGCTGTTGGACAAACCCTTGAAGAAGCTCGCAAGGATCCCTCTCGTATATTCAGCGGCAACCGCCCCAGTACCAGCGTTGTTCTTTCTGAACTCTCTCCCTTCACACTCGGCAGCTTGATAGCTGCCTATGAACATAAAGTTTTTGTTCAGGGTATTATCTGGAACTTGAATTCGTTCGACCAGCCCGGAGTAGAGCTCGGCAAAAAACTAGCAAGTCCTCTTCGCAAACAGCTCAAAGAACAGAATCCAGATCAAACGCTGGATTGTTCAACATATGGTCTAATGACTCATCTTTTAAGTAAGGATGCCGTAGAATGACGCGAACCATTCTAGTTCTGCGCCATGGTGAAGCGGCCAACAGCCACCAAGATTTTGACCGTCCCTTGACGGCCAAAGGCGTGAAACAAGCCCATTTTATTGGGACATATTTGCGGGAACATAAGATAATTCCAGACATTATTTTGCACTCCAGCGTACCGAGAGTTCTTCAAACCATGAACTCTTTGATAGACGGGCTGCAATTTGATTCTATTCGTCAGGAATCCTGCGGACTGTCTTTCTATCAAGCTTCCTCAATCGAAGACTTGCACATTCTGGCTCAAACCCTGATCCCCTCCTCTGCTCGGACAGCCCTTATGATCGGCCATAATCCTTGGATTTATGAGTATGCCGGATTTCTGGCCGAGACAAACGCCACCCCTGCCGGACAAAATTTGCTGAGCGGATATCCGCCTGCAACGCTTTCGATCTTCAAGTATTCCGGAGGGGATTGGTCAAATATTCATCCAGATCAATGCGAATTACAGGATGTTGTTTTAGCCGAAGGCTTTTTTTAATCCGGCTTTTGGCTCCACCTCGCTTGAGGGAGGCTCAAACCCAATTAAGACATCACGAATGAGAGGAATTGTAACTGGTCTCTTTTCAGAAGTTGCCTTGGCTAGAATAGATTCAACCAAACGGTTTATCGCAGCCCATGACCTCTCTGTACGGATCACCGCATAAGACACAACGTTTTGGGACGCATTCAAACCAGAGTCGTGCAACATCTTTGCCAGGACTCGTGAAAGAAGCTCGTCATCCGGAGGTTCAATTTGCGCCGCCGGAGAAGCCCGCAGCCGCGAGGCCAAATCGGGTATAACAAAATCCAGCTTCTGAGGGGAAACATGAGACATGAAAAGCAAAAACAACTCATCGCGCTGAAAGGAATTATAAAGGTGGAATAATTTTTCTTCCGATTCACGATCCCCAACCAAAAGATCAAGGCGATCAATTACCAAGTTTTTTCCCTGTTCAATTAGGGTCGTGGCGGACACGCTTGCTACTTGAGAAACCGACAGACTTTGTGCCGCACACCGCTCAGCCCAGACTGCGGCTAAGTGGCTCTTGCCACAGCCTTTTGGGCCATAAATGGTAAGAGCCGGAAAGGGTAACCATTCTTTTGGCCAGTTTTCAACGTAATGCGCGGCCAAACCGTTGCTATTTGTCACCATGAAATCTTCACGGCCATAAGATGGAAGAAATTTTAGATCAAGGGGAAGCTGTTCACTCATTTTATTTTTGCTGTTTCTTCTCTTGGTCCAGTTTTTTATCATCCTTTTTCCGATAGAAAGAACTGGCCTTGTATTGAGAAAAGGCAAAGGCTAATAGAACCCCGATAATCGCCGCGACAGGAATAGCAAGGAACATTCCCAAAAGTCCCAACAGGGATCCGCCAGCCATTAAGGCAAAGATAATCCAAAGAGGATGAAGCCCAACACTATCGCCCATAAGCTTGGGCGTGATGAAATTTCCTTCAATAAACTGTCCGACAAAAAAGATCACGGCAATGATCCCTACAAAAGACCAATCGCCGCCCGATTGTAAATAGGACACCACCAAAGAAATCATGAGCCCCAGCGTGGACCCGACATACGGAATAATGGAAAGAATTCCTGTTCCGAGTCCAATGACAAAACCGTAATTCAAACCAGCGATGGAAAGGGCAATGGCGTAAAGAAGGCCAAGAGCTCCGCAAATCATGATCTGCCCGCGGACAAATCCAGAGATCTTTCCGTCAATTTGACGAAGAAGTTCACGCAAGGTGGATTCATGGTCGCGTGGCATCATATCCCCTATCTCTCTTACAATCGCAGGCCATTCTTTCATCATAAAATAGGCCGCAATAGGCGTTAAAAACAAGGTGGTCATAAATTCGAGAACAGCACCACCCCCATTAGCCAATCCAGCGAGGACCCCTTTCCCAACCTGCAAAGTTTTTCCCATGTTATCTTGCAGAATACCTTGGAGTTGATCGGTAATCTGGTAGCCTAGGCGTTCTTGAGCAGCTACAATCATTGGCTGAACCTTAGCCCATAGGTAAGTAACATACCCGGGAGCGGCATCTAAGAAAGCCATTGCTTCGCGCAAAAGAATGGGCAAAAGAATAGCCAAAAAAATCGTCAGTATCGTGAAGAAACTTCCCAGCATGAGGAGAACAGCCCCTCGGCGAGCCATACCAAGTTTCTCAAGCCTTCCCACAACCGGATTGAGTAGGTAGGCAATCAAGGCTCCCAGCACAAAGGGAAGTAAAATTCCCTTAAGCAGCCAAACAAGCCCAAGAAAGACCAAAAAAGCCACCGACCAGAAAACAGTCTGAGACAAGGGAAGGGGCATGGTATCTATCTCCCAAAAGGATAAGACGTTAACGGAGCTCTGCGAATAATTTGGAATCGCCCCGGGGCGGATTCATAAAGGGAGAGGCCCTTCCCAGAAAGTGACTTTACCAAAGCCTCGCGATCCGCATAGGAAATATCCATTTCTGCTTCACTGGTTTTCATGGTCGTAATCCGCAGGTTTTGAATCGCGGGAACACTCCCTAAATCCTTCCGCAGATTCATCCATTCTCCCATATTGGCAAAAACAACCCGCGCATGAATTGTTCCACCAGTAACCACTGGCGGCGGGCGAGTCACTCGACTGGACCTCGCGTCCCGCCTGACGCTCA
>CAYZAR010000018.1:0-2669 GCA_964476455.1 uncultured Micavibrio sp. | reverse complement strand
CAACCGGAACAGAGGGAGACGAGACCAAAGAAGGTGACGGGGATGGAGAAGAGGCTAATTCCGTTTTTTCAGAAAGAGGAGCGGGAAGTCCGCTCTCAATCGTCGTATGAGTAAGCCGCAGGGCCTGCCCAAAGAGGTCAACAGTCCGCACAGGTGTTTTGACGGGAATTTTAATCGTCTGGCGCAACCTTTGTTCTCCTTTATTAAAGTCAAACAGCAGAACATCAAGAGGTTCGCTTTTGCTGCGATCCAGCCTTGCCACGGTAACCAACGCATCCGAGGCCCCATAACGAGATTTGATCCGTTTGAGTGCCGCCGCGCTAATCGTCAAGGCTTGATCATCGTGAATGTCCATCATGTCCGAAACATCCCCCAGCGGAACGATATAAGAAGAGTTTCCTGTCTTGGCATCCAACCACGCTTTGAGCCACGGATTCTTGGCCGTGTCCCATAAAACGGTTTTTGTTCCGTCTTGATAAAACGGCAAAATAAGGATTCCCCCGCTTGCGGTTTCCTCAGAAAGCCCACTCACCGGACCATGCCCAAAATAACGGTTGGCCGCCCCTGCCTTAAACCGGAAGATATAGGTTCCACGGTACCGTTTGGTTGAGAGCTGTTCATTGGTTACTTCAAAATCCTGCACCATCCCCGCAAGAATTTTTGGCTCGGGGGTTTTGACCCGCCCTGCTTCCCCAAACCGCTGAGAGAGAATTGCAAAAGCTTTGACTTGTGCCTCAGTAAAAGCCTTGTTCCGCGCCTTGACCGAACTTTCTGCTAGAGTGTCCACCTGAACATCTCTAACCACATAGGCGGAATCGCCCAGCTGAGCATGTACCGGAGCTGTTTTTGTTGTCAAAAACACAAAAATTAGGGCAAGAACGCAGCGAAGGACTGTACGGGTCATGGTAAACTGTCTAAAACTGGTTGAAATTATTGTTCGTTTATAACAGAAAGACTAGATTTTCCAAATGAAACAGAGTGCTTATAAAGCTGCCGGAGTGGATATTGATGCTGGAGAGGCCCTCGTCAGCCAAATCAAGCCCTTGGCAACCTCAACCAATCGGGCAGGTGTTATGGGCGGACTGGGAGGATTCGGGGCTTTGTTTGACGTCAAAGCCGCCGGATACAAAGATCCAGTTCTGGTTTCCTCCACAGATGGCGTGGGAACCAAGCTCAAAGTCGCTATTGAAACAAGCCGTCATGATACGGTTGGCATTGATCTGGTGGCTATGTGCGTTAATGATTTGCTCGTCCAAGGCGCAGAACCCCTCTTCTTTCTCGATTATTTTGCAACAGGCCGCTTGAATGTTGGTGTCGGCACACAGGTAATTTCCGGAATCTCGGCTGGCTGTCGAGATGCCGGATGCGCCTTGATCGGAGGGGAAACCGCCGAAATGCCAGGAATGTACCAAGACGGTGACTACGATCTCGCCGGATTTACGGTCGGAGCCGTTGAACGCGAAAGAATTTTAACCGGAGCGGAGATTCAAGACGGCGATGTTGTTCTGGGAATTGCCTCATCTGGTCTTCACTCCAACGGGTACTCACTTGTTCGTAAAATCGTTGCGGATTCTGGTCTCACCTATGAAAGTCCAGCTCCTTTTTCGTCTAGCCAAACTCTTGCTGACATTCTTCTGGTACCAACGAAGATTTATATTCGTTCTGTTTTGCCTATTCTGAAAGAATCCTCTTTGATTAAAGGACTCGCACATATTACAGGCGGGGGATTAATCGAAAATATTCCCCGTGTTCTCCCCAAAGGACTTGGTGTTGTTTTGGATGCTCGGGCATGGACAAGACCCGCTATTTTTGGTTGGCTGCAAGAGTCTGGAGGACTGGATTCTTTCGAAATGGCCCGTACTCTCAACTGTGGTATTGGCATGGTGGCGATTTGTCGGGCGGGAGATGCCCCTGCTCTGCTCTCTCGCCTAACCGAATCCGGAGAGACCGTTTGGCCTATTGGGTCTGTGACTCCCTGCGCAACGGACAAAGACCGCGTAGGAATCACACATACGGAGAGCGCATGGGCCAAAAACTAAACCTGGCTGTTTTGATTTCAGGCCGTGGAAGCAATTTGCAATCTATTCTGGAAGCTTGCCAAGACCCCACGTTTCCGGCAGAAGTAAAACTTGTCATCTCAAACAAGGCAGATGCTTACGGACTTGTCCGCGCCCAAAAAATGGGAATTCCAACTAGCGTTGTCGCTCATAAGGATTTTTCCTCTCGTGAAGAGTTTGAACGTGCTCTTATCACTGCCATTGAAGCAGCGGGTCCCATTGACCTTGTTTGTCTGGCTGGATTTATGAGAGTTCTCACTCCTTTGTTTATTGCTCGCTGGGAAAATCGTTTGATTAACATCCACCCGTCTTTGCTGCCCGCCTATAAAGGATTGCACACACATGAGCGTGCCATTGCCGCTGGCGAAAAAGTTGCTGGGTGTACAATTCACTTTGTCACCAGTGGCGTTGACGAGGGTCCCATTATTTTACAAAAATCTGTTCCGGTTTTACCGAACGATACTCCGGACAGTTTGGCCGAACGTGTTTTAGCGCAGGAGCATCTTGCCTACCCCGAAGCCATTTCTCTTCTTGCGCAAAAGAATTCTTTTTTGAAAATTACATAACACAATACCTAAACTTATTTTTAAGCTTTTTCGGAGAAGGTAGCAT
>CAYZAR010000017.1:0-15639 GCA_964476455.1 uncultured Micavibrio sp. | reverse complement strand
CCTTCATACGGTACACGATCCCCTTGGAAGTGAAGAAGAGGATAGGTGTATGTGTAGAGGCAACAAACAATTCAGAGACGAAATCCTCGTCCTTCATATCTATCGCCGAGCGACCCTTGCCCCCACGCTTTTGCGCACGATAGGTTGCAAGCGGAGTCCTCTTCACATAGCCCGTATGGGTAATGGTAACCACCATGTCTTCGCGCTGAATTAAATCCTCAATGTCCACTTCGAATTCAGATTCGATAATTTCAGTCCGGCGCGGCGTGCCAAAGCGGACCTTGACTTCAACCAGTTCGTTTTTCATCACATCAAAGAGTTTTTCTTTGGAAGCCAAGATAGAAAGCAATTCTTTGATCTGATCCGTAATTTCCTTCAGTTCATCCCCGATTTTATCCCGTTCAAGACCAGTCAAGCGGTGCAAGCGCAATTCAAGAATTGCCTTAGCCTGCAATTCGGACATTTTATAGTTGCCTGCCTCATCCACGAAATATTCAGGATCATCGATCAAGGCAATCAAAGGTGCGATGTCTTTAGCAGGCCATGATTTTGCAAGAAGCCCTTCTTTGGCGATCTGAGGATCTTTGGCATTGCGGATCAGCGCAATAATCTCATCAATATTCGCAACGGCAACAGCAAGCCCCGCCAAGATATGAGCCCGATCCCGCGCTTTGCCCAATTCAAAAATTGTCCGGCGCGTGATAACTTCTTCGCGGAATTTTATAAAAGCAGAAATCATCTGGCGCAAAACCAAAGTCTGCGGGCGTCCATGATGAAGAGCCAAAACATTACAAGCGAAAGAGGACTGCAAAGCCGTGTATTTGAACAACTGGTTCAGCACCACATCGGCATTGGCATCACGTTTGAGATCGATAACAATGCGCACGCCCTCACGATCCGACTCATCGCGAATCTCGGAAATTCCCTCGACAATTTTCTCGCGGCCAACTTCTCCGAGACGCTCAAGCAATTGCCCTTTATTCACCTGATAGGGAATTTCATGAACAATGATGGATTCCCGTTTTTCGCGCGTTTCAATCGATGTTTTAGAACGGATAGGGACAGACCCCTTGCCTGTCAGATAAGCGGAGCGAATGCCAGATCTCCCTAGAATCTGCCCACCCGTTGGAAAGTCAGGGCCAGGAATATAGGCCATCAATTCTTCACTGGTAATCGCAGGGTTCTCGATATAAGCAAGGCAACCATCAATAACTTCGGTTAGGTTATGCGGAGGAATATTGGTCGCCATCCCGACAGCAATTCCTCCTGCCCCATTGACCAGAAGATTGGGAATACGGGTTGGCAGAACGCTTGGCTCGTAAATCGATTCATCATAGTTTGGACGGAAATCAACTGTATCCTTGTCTATATCAGCCAGCAACGAATCTGCAGATTTTGAAAGGCGGGCTTCGGTGTACCGCATCGCGGCAGCCGGATCACCATCCATCGAGCCAAAGTTACCTTGCCCATCAATCAAGGGCAAACGCATTGAGAAATCTTGCGCCATCCGCACCAAGGCATCGTAAATGGCGAAGTCGCCATGGGGGTGATATTTACCCATGACATCCCCGACAATCCGCGCCGATTTTTTGTAGGATTTATCCGAGTGATACCCACCCTCTTGCATAGCAAAAAGAATGCGTCGATGAACTGGCTTCAACCCATCTCTTACATCCGGCAAGGCTCGACTGACAATCACGCTCATCGCATAATCGAGGTAAGATTTTTTCATCTCATCCGATAAAGAAATTACAGGGAATGTCTGTTGCACAGCATTGGAATCGGTCATCAAAAAACTCGTTCTTTTTCAGAAAATTGTGGACAGGTTTTTCTAGCAGGAAAAGCCCTCCGAGACAAGCTCGCAGGGCAAATTATCTGCATTTTCACAAGAGATAAAATTCGTATAACTTGGCTTATTTCTTGGGAATTTCGCCAAGCTTAGAAGCCATAATCGCGGCATCAATTCCCCGTTGAACTTCTGCAACCACTTTTTTGGAATATGCACCCATTTTTTGCTCGGCAGACCGCCCCTCCGGAGAGCCAAAATAAGAGATCATTGCCCGAAGTTCAGCAGGGGTAAAGACCCTTGCGGCTTCATTGATGGAAACTTGTTCAATCTTTTCGTAGTCCAGACTCAGTTCAATCCCCTGCATATAACTTTCACGTTGTTTTTCAGGAAGACGCTTCGCATAAGCTGCGACAGTGGCGTTCACCGAGTCACGAATATTTCGAATATCATGAAGTTCGGTTGAAAGTTTTACCCGCTCAGCCATTTCTTCTGCCGGAATAGTTGTCTCTGAAACGGGTGTTGCCGCAACAGGAGAGACTGCCTCAGGAGAGGAAGAGGCCGCAAGGGCCACGGAACTCCCCACAGCAAGAACCAGAAAGCTCAATAAAAAGATCTTCATGAGAATTTCACCCCTCGACACAGATCAAAACGGTATATCGTCATCCAAAGGATCCGGCGCAGATTTTGCTCCTCCCCCATAGGATTGAGAGCTTCCCCCGCCGCCACTGTAGCCCGCCTGATCGGCGTAACTATCATTCGCTCCGCCACCACCGCGACCATCCAGCATGGTCAGCTCTCCACGGAACGGGCGGAGAACAACCTCCGTTGTGTATTGTGTTTTGCCTTCTTTATCGTCCCATTTGCGGGTTTCGAGTTGGCCTTCAATGTAGACCTTCGCCCCTTTTTTGAGATAGGACTTGGCAACTTTGACAAGACCAGAATTAAAAATAACCACTTTGTGCCACTGGGTACGTTCTTGTTTCTGGCCGTCTTTGTCTTTCCAGCTTTCGGACGTAGCAATGGACAAATTCACCAAATCATCCCCCGAAGGCATCGTTCTGACTTCAGGGTCCGCGCCCAAATTACCGATTAAAATCACTTTATTAACACTGCCAGCCATCTTTGCTCCTCAAAGCGAACTCATAAGTAAAAATGTATTTGATCCGAGCAATCTAACCCACATGGCCAAAATCGCAAGACCTCTTTGCGGGTTTCTCTAGCTTTTTCCCGCCCAAATCCCATATATAGAGGGAACCCTGAGGAAAGCTATGGCCATAAAGACAATTTCCATTCGCGGCGCCCGCGAGCATAATCTGAAAAATATCAATGTTGACATTCCCCGCGACAGCTTGACCGTTATCACTGGTCTGTCTGGATCGGGAAAATCCTCGCTTGCCTTTGACACAATTTACGCCGAAGGGCAACGCCGTTACGTTGAAAGTCTTTCTTCCTATGCGCGGCAATTTTTGGAAATGATGCAAAAACCGGATGTCGATTCCATTGAAGGTCTTTCTCCAGCTATTTCCATTGAACAAAAAACCACCAGTAAAAATCCGCGCTCTACGGTTGGAACAGTCACCGAGATCTACGACTATATGCGATTGCTCTGGGCACGTATTGGCATTCCCTATTCTCCCGCCACGGGCCTCCCGATTGAAAGTCAGTCCGCCAGCCAAATGGTGGACCGGATCAAATCTTTTGGTGAGGGAACAAAACTTTATATCCTTGCTCCTATCGTGCGAGGACGTAAGGGGGAATACAAAAAAGAGCTAAAAGATCTTCAAGCCAAAGGCTTTCAAAGAGTCAAAATTGATGGAACTCTTTATGAGATTGACGACTCTCCAACTCTCGATAAAAAAATTAAGCACGACATAGAAGTCGTGGTGGACCGATTGGTTCTGCGGGATGATATGGGGAATCGTCTGGCCGATTCCGTTGAAACGGCCCTGCGACTCAGTGATGGGCTTGTGATTGCTGAAAAAGCCGATAGCAGCGAACAAACTCTTTTCTCGGAAAAATTTGCCTGTCCAGTCTCCGGCTTTACCATTTCTGAAATCGAACCGCGCTTATTCTCGTTTAACTCCCCACATGGAGCCTGCCCCGATTGTGATGGGCTGGGAGTCACTTTGTACATGGACCCTCATTTGGTTGTCCCTGATGAAAGCAAGTCACTCGCCGAAGGCGCGATTGAGCCTTGGTCCAAAAGTTTTGCACGGTACTACATCCAGACATTAGAAGCTGTCTGTCTTGCCACCAAAGCCAGCATGCACACTCCGTGGAGTGATCTTGATAAAAAAACCCGCGACACCATTTTGTATGGAAGCGGAATAAAAGAGATTACGTTCCTGTTTGAAGAAGGCACAAGGTCCTACAAAACCACGAAACCGTTCGAGGGGGTTATTCCCAACCTCGAACGCCGCTTGAAGGAAACAGACTCACAAGGCATTGTCGAGGAATTATCAAAGTACCAGTCGAGTTCCCATTGTGAAAGTTGCAACGGTGCACGACTGAAACCCGAAGCTCTTGCCGTCAAAATCAAGGAAAAAACCATCTCAGCAGCAACGGAGCTTTCAATTATCGAGGCTCGCGATTGGTTTGCAGCTCTTCCCAAAACTCTCTCGCGCCAACAAAACGAAGTGGGAGCCCGCATTCTCAAGGAGATCAACGAGCGTCTTTCTTTTCTGGTCAATGTAGGGCTTGATTATCTCTCTCTTTCCCGTGCGTCAGGAACCCTCTCAGGTGGAGAAAGTCAACGCATTCGGCTAGCTTCTCAAATCGGCTCTGGGCTAACGGGGGTTTTGTACGTTCTGGATGAACCATCTATCGGTCTTCACCAGCGTGACAATACGCGCCTGCTCGAAACACTGCGTCATTTGCGTGATATTGGCAATACCGTTCTGGTTGTTGAACATGATGAAGATGCCATTCGCGCCGCCGACTATTTAATTGATATGGGCCCCGGGGCTGGCCTTCATGGAGGGGAAGTCGTGACGTGCGGCTCTCCCGATCACGTTTTCAAAAACAAGAACAGCATTACCGCCCAATATATGACTGGCCAAAAATCCATTCCCCTTCCCAAGGCCCGCCGCACCGCCAAAAAATCTGGCAAGACTTCACAGATTATTCGACTTGTCGGGGCCAGCGGTAACAACCTTAAAAACGTCACTGCCGAAATTCCCTTGGGGACATTCACCTGTATTACAGGTGTTTCGGGAAGCGGAAAATCCACACTCACGCTTGATACCTTATATAAGGCAGCCAGCCGCCGCCTAATGAAAACGCATGATCTTCCCGCCCCCTACCAAAAGATTGAAGGGTTGGAACATCTCGACAAGGTCATTGATATTGACCAATCTCCCATTGGCCGCACGCCGCGTTCCAACCCCGCAACTTACACCGGATGTTTCACGCCTATTCGTGAATGGTTCTCAGGATTGCCCGAAGCCAAAGCCAGAGGGTATAACGCTGGACGATTTTCGTTCAACGTTAAAGGAGGACGCTGTGAATCCTGCGAAGGGGATGGGGTCATAAAAATTGAAATGCATTTTTTGCCAGATGTTTATGTGACATGTGAAGCGTGCGACGGAAAACGTTACAATCGCGAAACGCTTGAAGTCAAATACAGAGACAAGTCCATCAGTGATGTACTCGATATGTCGATTGAGGAAGGAGCCGAATTTTTCAAGGCAGTCCCCTCCATCCGTGACAAACTGGAAACCCTCAAAAGCGTAGGACTCAATTATATAAAAATTGGCCAGCCTGCCACCACCCTCTCCGGCGGGGAAGCGCAGAGGGTAAAACTCTCCAAAGAACTTTCGAAACGGGCAACCGGACAAACTCTTTATATTCTCGACGAACCCACCACCGGACTGCATTTTGAGGATGTTAAAAAATTGCTCGAAGTTCTTCACCGTCTGGTTGACCAAGGCAATACCGTTGTGGTGATCGAACATAATTTGGACGTCATAAAAACCGCCGACTGGATATTGGATATTGGGCCGGAAGGTGGCGCGGGAGGTGGAGAAATCATCGCCACCGGAACCCCCGAGGATATTGCCAGAGTCAAAAAAAGCTACACAGGGAAATATTTATCCCCCTTGCTGGAAGCAAACCGCATCGGGAGACGAGCCTAAATTGTGAGCACCCGCCAGACAAACAGACCGGCAATAAGCGAGGCAACAGTCAAAACGTAAGCCATGACGCTAAGATAGATTGCCCGCCGCAGGTGGCCGCGATCTAGTTTTGCTGTGGCCGTTTTCGGACCGACCCAGTCACGTTTGAGAACACTTCCTTCCAAGTCTTGGACTGGCCCGCCAAGTGAGATATCAAGTGCCCATGCCACGGCGGTTAAAATGGCTCCGCCTTGCGCGTAGGGAGCACAACCTGTTGGGCTAAAACACCCCATAACCGAACGGGTTAACCGTGCCGTTGGAGTAAACAACGCCGCAAAAATCATCAAGAAAGATGCAAACAAGTGAGGAAGATAACCCAGCAGGGCCTCTAATTTCAAAGCCATGTCCCCCATCCCTTTGGCAAAACCTTCTTTGGCCAACCCCCAACGAGCCGCTGCTGCTGCCGCATACAAGTAAGCCCCGGGTAGCCCAAACAGCAAATACCAAAATAGCGGAGCAATCAGTCCAAGGTTGAAGGTCAAAGCCATAAAACCAATTCCCACTCGCGTAATTCCGAAATGATCTGTCGAGTTCAAATCCGTACGAGTTGAAACGGCAATGGGATAAAAACTCCCTCTGGTTAACTTTTTTTCTATAGCAAGAGCCCTATATAAGGTGAGCATCGCCGACCAAACCGCTCCGCCCGAAAGAGCTATTATAAGCAAAACAGGCTCTAGCAATCCAAACAAAGGAAAATGCCGAACCAACTGAACCGCAAGTCCTCCAAGGACCAGCGCAAACAGAAGATAAAGACTGACAAAAAATCCACCCCGAAACGCCAGAGAAGAAAAAGAGCGTTCTGTGTTATAAGACTTTCGCGCCACGCTTCCGATAGTGCGATCCAGAATTTGCCAAAGCATCGGCACGGCATTGCCAGAGCCTAGTTTTAGGAAAAATCCCCCCACACTCGCAATCAAGACGCAAAGAAGAGCCGAACCAATCCGCTCTGGACTTGCAATCAAAGCCACTGGAGATACGACAATCATGGTGAATAGGAAACATAGTCAAAGCGTGAAAAACAGGATACAATCATACTTGGCTTGCTCGAAGCTTCCTAATGAAAAATTAACCCCCATCCTCTACTGTAAAATTCCGGACAGGAAGGATTTCCCTATGATTTACCATTTATATGACTTGCAACACGCTGTTCTGACCCCCGCCCGCATTGGGGCAGAGCTTATGCGGACCGTTTTCCGAAATCCTCTCAACCCAATGTCTTATACACAGGCCGGACGAACCATCGCAGCAGGGGCCGAAGTTTTTGAACGGATGACCAGTCGCTTTGGGAAACCAAGCTTTGAACTGCCCTATACGCATATAGGCGGCAAAAAGATCGAGGTTGTCGAAGAATTCATTGTTGAAAAACCCTTTGCCAATCTTCTGCATTTTAAGCGCGACGTAAAGCGCACAGACCCAAAAGTTTTGATTGTCGCCCCAATGTCAGGGCATTTTGCGACGTTGCTACGGGGAACCGTTGAGGCCCTTCTTCCCCACCACGATGTTTATATCACCGACTGGATTGACGCACGGATGATTCCTCTCAAAGAGGGTAGCTTTACTCTTGATGATTACATTAACTACATACGCCAGTTTTTAAGTTTGCTAGGGCCAAACACTCACGTTATTGCAGTTTGCCAGCCTGCCGTTCCTACTTTGGCCGCCGTCTCTTTGATGGCTGCAGAAAAAGACCCCAACCAACCCTTGAGTATGACTCTCATGGGAGGGCCAATTGACACCCGCATTTCAAAAACTCAAGTCACCCAAACCGCTGAAGAGCGGCCTTTGTCGTGGTTCAAGAACACCGTCATTGCCGATGTCCCCGCCTATTATCCCGGGGCCTTTCGGCGCGTTTACCCGGGCTTTATTCAATTAAGTGGATTTATGTCTATGAACCTAGATCGCCACGTTGGTTCTCATATGCAATTTTATAAACACCTTGTGCAGGGTGATGGAGATTCTGCTGAATCTCACCGCAAATTCTACGATGAATATCTTGCGGTTATGGATTTGCCCGCTGAATTTTACCTCCAAACTGTTGATGTGGTGTTCCAACGTCACCTGTTGCCAAAATCTCAGATGAAATGGCGAGACCCACTGACTGATCGCTTGCACGATGTCTTGCCCAGCAAGATTGAGCGCACTGCCCTGCTCACCATTGAAGGTGAGCTGGACGATATCTCCGCACGCGGCCAGACAACCGCCGCGCATGATTTGTGTTACTCTTTGACCCAGTCGAAACAATACCACCATTTTCAACTTGGCTGTGGCCATTATGGGATTTTCAATGGCCGGAAGTGGAAACATGAAATCATGCCCCGCGTTCGCCATTTCATCCGCCAGTTTGACAAAAACTGTACGGAGATTCCGGCTCACGATCTCCACCAGATTCCTGATCTGGCTCCGGAACGCTTTAGTCATGAAAAACACGGCGTGGCGGCTGTTCGCCGCTGGTTGAAAGAGCGGGACCAAAAAGCCGCCAAAGAAAAGGAAAAGGCTTAATTTTCCGCCCGTTTTGACATTTCTCATAGAATGGCCTAAATCAGAGACCGTCAGAAATAATGATGGGAGTCTGTGATGACGATTGCAAATTTCGTAAAGGGCCAACCTAGTGAGTCTGAGGTATATTCACACCTAGATGACCCTAATCTCGTTCACCGTCCGCGCCGCCTGCGCACCAGCGAAACCATGCGCCGCCTTGTCCGCGAACATCGCTTGCACACGGATGATTTGATTCTTCCTATTTTTGTTGATGAATCAATAAGTGAGCCAACTCCCGTTTCTTCCATGCCCGGGGTTTTTCGCCAAAGCGAAAAAAGCATGGAGAGCCTTCTGAAACAGGTTGCTGCCGCCAAAGTTCCCGCCGTTATGCTTTTTGGCGTTTCAAACCATAAGGATCACGAAGGAACCGATTCGTTCCGCAAAGGCGGCTTGCTAGACCGCATGGTCAAACGCGCAAAAGACACTTGCCCAGACCTTATCATCATGGCCGATGCGTGTTTTTGTGAATACACCGATCATGGCCATTGCGGCCCGATTGACCATGTCCACAACGATGTAGACAATGACCGCACGATTGAAAATATTGCACGCCAAGCGGTAACCGCTGCCGAGGCCGGAGCCGATGTCATTGCCCCATCCGGCATGATGGATGGCCAAATTGCTGCTATCCGCGATGCTCTTGACAGCAGCGGATATTCTCGCACGGCCATTCTCGCCTATGCCGCCAAATACGCTTCAGGATTTTATGGCCCCTTCCGTGATGCGGCAGGATGTTCTTTAGGTCAAGGACAAGGCCCCAAAAACCGTAAGACATATCAGATGGATCCCGCCAATGCTGAAGAAGCCTTGCGCGAAGTCGCCCTTGATATTGATCAAGGAGCGGATATGGTGATGGTAAAACCAGGCCTTGCCTATCTTGATATTCTTTACCGTGTCAAATCCACTTTTCAGATGCCCACCTTTGTTTATAACGTCTCCGGTGAATACTGCATGATAAAGGCTGCCGCCCAGAATGGCTGGATTGACGAACAAACTGCCATGATGGAGATGCTGCTCGCGTTCAAACGGGCAGGTGCAGATGGTATCATCACCTACGCAGCGTTGGATGCCGCCAAAGTGGTCCGCGAAGTCGCATAACAATAACGGGTTGTTTTTTTGTCCCGTTTCCCGCACAATCAGGGGGTGTTTTCTCCTTTTCTTTCTGCGTTTTCTATAACCGATTAAACCCCCATTAACTGCGTCCGTGGCAGACTGCACCATAAGGGCAGGAGTCCCCGTTGTTTAATCCTGTGAGCTAGTAGCGCGTCATGAAGTTTGCCGGTTTGGTTCTTGTTTTGGTTTGTACATTTGGCGGTCTGCTGGTCGCCATGCACTTCCATTTTGAACACTACATTCACATCTTGGGGACCATTGGCGCGGCAATGCCTGGTGAGCTTATCATCATCTTCGGGAGTGCCATTGCTGCGTTTATCGTGTCAAACCCAACCAGCGTTGTCAAAGAAACCATTTCCTACCTAAAGTCCATCAGTAAACCTTCGGCCTATTCCAAAAACGATTACATGGAATTGCTGAGTATGATGTACTCGCTCTTTAAGCTGGTGCGCTCGAAAGGGTGGCTTTCCATTGAAGCTCACATTGAGAACCCTCACAATAGTGCGTTGTTCAACAATTTTCCCAGCTTCGCCCATAACCACCACGCCGTCACATTTTTATGCGACTACTTGCGGATTATTTCGCTCGGCAATGATAACCCTCTGACCATCGAAGCCTTGATGGACGAAGAAATCACCACCATTGAAACTCACCACAACCACCCGGGCCACGCTGTTCAAACAATGGCAGACGGGATTCCGGCTCTTGGTATTGTGGCTGCCGTTTTGGGAGTTATTAAAACGATGGCCTCTATTACCGAACCTCCCGAAGTGTTGGGGGCTATGATTGGAGCTGCTTTGGTGGGAACTTTCCTTGGGGTTTGGCTCTCCTATGGGCTTGTCGGGCCAATTGCTGGTGCAATGAAAGGCCGCGCCGAAACCGAAGTCATGTATTACAAATGCCTCAAACTTGGCGTTCTTGCCTTCCTGCAAGGAACCGCTCCTCAAGTTGCGGTTGAGTTCGCCCGTAAATTCTTGCCTCATGATGTTCAGCCAAGCTTCCAAGAGCTGGAAGAAAAACTGAATACGCTTCCTACCCCTAGCTAAGGTGAAAAGGAAGTAGATCGTGGCCAATAAAAAAACTGAAAGCCAAGCCCCAATTATCGTCAAAAAAATAAAAAAGGGCGGACATGGACACCACGGCGGCGCATGGAAAGTTGCATATGCGGATTTTGTGACAGCCATGATGGCGTTCTTCCTTCTGATGTGGCTGCTCAACGCCACAACCGAAGAACAACGCAAGGGAATCGCCGAATATTTTGATCCCACCCCGATGGAAGTCTCCAACGTTACCAGTGGGGCTGGTGGCGTAATGGGTGGGATGACTGTTTCTCCGGATGGCGCACGCGTGAACGACACGTCCGCCATGACTCCCAGCGATACCCCCCCCTCCCCGACCCAATCCGACCCCAATAAAATGACGGAAGAACAGCTTCAAGAAGAGGTTCGCAAACGGGAGGATGCCAAGTTCGAGGAAATTAAAAAACAGATTGAAAAAACCATCAGCGACTCTGAACTCAAAGAACTTTCCAAGAACCTCAAAATCGACATGACTCCTGAAGGGTTACGTATTCAAGTCGTGGATCAGGATGGGGCCTCAATGTTCCCTTCAGGAAGTGCCCGCCCCTACGAGAAAACCGTCAAGTTAATTAACATGGTCGCCAAAGTCATCAAAACCATGCCCAATGAGTTATCGGTACGCGGACATACGGACAGCGCAGCTTATGGCGAAGGAGCCGATTATACCAACTGGGAACTTTCAAGTGATCGCGCCAACGCCAGTCGCCGCGTCTTGCTAGAAAGCGGAATATCCCCAAAAAAACTCGCCAACGTGGTCGGCAAGGCCGACACCGAACACCTCAACAAACAAAACCCTCTTGATCCACAAAATAGGCGAATTAGCGTCATTTTGCTACGCGAGTCGTTAACGAAACCCGCAGCAAGCGGAAAACCCGCCAAGGCCAGCGGCAGCGATGGAGCCTACACTCCCCCAGCCCCGACCTATACCAAAACACAAGGCAACGTCCAGTTCCCTTAGTTTAGGGGTACGAAGCTTACTTTACGGCCATGGAAGGAAATAGCGGCGCGAGCAACCTTGGGTCCTCGTAGTCCAGCCCCGTCATATCCAGTGCTGTTCCTAGATAAAGCAGCACATCTTGTTGTTCTCCCGCAACTTGTGAGAAAACATAGTTGAGAGAACCAAGGTCAGGGTCGTTAGAAAAATTGTGTTCAGGAGGGACCTCCGTTACACACTTCGCTGCCAAACGCTCCGCCATCTCCCATTGTAAATAGGCAAGAGCCAGAGGTTGCACAATCTGAGCAAATTTTTGAGGGTCGGTCTCCCCTACAGCCCGCAACAACCGGACGTCTGCCGGATACCCCGCCGGAAACTCAAGTTCGGTAATCGCATCAATAAGCCGTCCTGTCAATTCGTGACGCTGTTCCACAAGCTGTGGGTCCTGAAGATCACGATAAATCGGTTTCATCAAAGCCAAAGAGACACTCTTCAAGGTCTTGATAAACTCCCCCTTTGGGATCGGGCCATAACAAGAAGCAATAGAAAGACCTGTTTCTTCCACATTCTGATTCAAAACTCTCTGGGACAATATCACCTGATATGCCGAATAAGGTAAGCTCTCAATCAGAGTACGCCGTTGAGACTGCTCCATCCGACAAAAAGTTGTCATGGCAGTAGAAAAAGCAGTTAGAGCACTTCGGGTTTGGTAAGACATAAGACAGGCTGTAGCGTCTTTCCCCCAAAAACACAAGCTAAAAGGCATTATTACGTCAATTTTTAGAGTGCATCTACTCCAAGCATCCTAGGATGCGGTGACATTCAAAATATTTTGTGACGAAAACGGGAGGTTTTCGAGAACCGTATCGCAGAATACTAGAGACGTATTTGAGAAACGGAAGCGCAAAAAACCCCCATTTGCAGTCCAAAAGATGAGGAAGGTCACCGTATCCTAAAACTTATTCCGCTTGGGAAACCCGTTGGGCGGAAGTTTTCCCGCCTGAGCCCTCTCCCCGACCCATTCCTTAACACTTGGAACCGAAAATTCGCGGGTTCCAGAAAGGAAAGTCAGCCCTTCCTTCAGGTTAAAAGTCTTGGCATCGCTGAAATGAGCATCTTTATATTTTTGAAGGATAACGCCCTTTCCTTTTCCCATTTCTGGGATTTGATCCAGTTTGAAGACCAGCATTTTTCGGTTGTTTCCGATCACAGCCACATAATCATGATGAGGTTCTATCACCGCGCAAAAGACAGCATCGGCATTGTCCTCAACAGTCATAACCTGTTTGCCGTTGCGAGTCTGAGCCAGAATTTCACTCGAAGGAACGATAAAGCCCCGCCCATCGCGAGAGGCCAAAAGCAATCTTTGATCCGACTGCCAAATCATCATCGCGGTAATGTCGGCATCGTTTGGAATTTCAACCAAGAGCCGAACAGGTTCGCCAAAGCCACGCCCCGAGGGCAATTTGTCTGCAGGCAAGGTATAAAACCGCCCATTGCTCGCATAAATCAAAATCTTATCGGTTGATTGTCCCTCTAGAATGAACTGTTCACGATCCCCCTCTTTGTATTTGAGTTCTGCCGTATTCAGCCCATGCCCTTTCATAGAACGAATCCATCCCTTAGCAGAACAAATCAAGGTGAGAGGTTCCTTTTCAATCATCGCTTGCTGCAAATCAACACTAACAGGTGCTGGAGGTTTACCAATCGTGGTTCGGCGAGCACCGAGAATAGTCGTTGGGCCGTAGGTTTTTTTGATGATCCCCACTTGTTTTTTGATTTCAGCCCATTGCTTAGTTTCGGATTGCAAAAGTTTTTCAAGCATATCTTTTTCTTGTTCAAGCGCGTCATGCTCCTTACGAATTTCCATTTCTTCGAGCTTACGCAAAGACCGCAAACGCATATTGAGAATAGCTTCAGCTTGAACATCCGTAAGGCCAAATCGTTTTATGAGTTTGGGTTTCGGTTCCTCGCTTTCGCGGATAATTTTGATGACTTCGTCAATGTTCAGGTAAACGATCAGATAGCCCGCAAGAACTTCAAGGCGATGCGTTACCTCACCAAGACGAAAATTCGCCCGCCGGACCAGAACATCCTGACGATGCTTGAGCCATGCCTCTAAAACCTCCTTTATATTCATGACACGCGGCACAAGCCCGTCTTCAAGAACATTCATATTTAAGGGAAAGCGGTTTTCAAGATCTGTTGCACGGTACAAAGTTTCCATGAGCAATTCCGGTTCCACATTGCGGTTTTTGGGAACCAGAATCAGCCGAATATCTTCCGCACTTTCATCCCTGACATCGTCAAGGAGCGGTAATTTCTTATCGTTGATGAGATTGGCAATGGTTTCAATCAGCTTGGCCTTTTGGACTAGGTAGGGAATTTCAGTGACCACGATCTGCCACATCCCTTGTTTCATATCTTCCTTAACCCAACGGGCACGGACACGAAAACTTCCCCGTCCGCTCCGATATGATTCACGAATACTCTCAGGAGATTCTACCAAGATTCCTCCGGTTGGAAAATCCGGCCCTTTGACAATTTTGGCAATCTCATCAACCGAGACATTCTTTTTCTCGATCATCATTTCCATCGCTTCGCAAAGTTCGGAAACGTTATGAGGCGGAATGCTAGTTGCCATCCCCACAGCAATTCCCGAAGCCCCATTGGCCAGAAGATTTGGAAAGTTGGCTGGCATCACAACGGGTTCCAAAGTCTCTCCGTCATAGGTTGCACGAAAATCTACGGCATCTTCGTCAATCCCTTCGAGCAAAGATATTGCGGTGGCCGTCAATCTGGATTCTGTGTACCGCATCGCGGCGGCGTTATCGCCATCAATGTTCCCGAAATTTCCTTGCCCATCCACAAGAGGGTAACGAACGGAAAAATCCTGCGCCAAGCGAACGAGGGTATCATAAACCGCTGTATCCCCGTGGGGGTGAAACTTACCGATCACATCCCCAACTACCCGCGCAGACTTTTTGGGAGGAAGGTTGGGGACTAGCTTCAATTGAGACATCGCGTAAAGCAACCGGCGATGAACTGGCTTGAGTCCGTCACGAACATCCGGCAAGGAACGGGACATGATCGTAGAAAGAGCGTAAGACAAATACCTCTCTGATAGCAATTGAGTCATTGGCTGATCCAGAATCATCTCAGTCGCAGCGGAAGGGGGTGTCTTGCGGGCCATAAAATTACTCTCTTGTTTTTCTGTTAAGCTGCCGATTCAATTTTGGCAGGACAAGTTTTGGCAAAAAGACTCTCAAAACGCAAGCGTGCCTCTGGCACTCCGCTGGAATGATGCGCAAAAACCCAGTTTTGCAGGAAATATCCCGTCATTTTTAACCCCACAGTCACATCTTTGGACTCTCCCCCGCCCTCTCTAGAATGTGGTTTTAAGAACTCAGGCAATTTAAGTAATTTGTCGTGGTAAGGATAACCCTCGCGCAAAGAAACCGCGCAACCAGATTTTGGACTGACATAAGCCAAGGTTCCAGAGTCTCCGCCCGCCACGCAGCGGCCTAGGTCCATACCGAACCCCAACTCTCTCAGAAAAGCAATCTCCCACAGGACATAAGCCGCCCCCCATATCTCGGTTTGCAACGTCTCAAGCAAGACCTTCATGCCTCGGAACAAAGAAGAGTGGCCCTCCCTCTCGGGCAAGGCGGCATCACATAACGCACAGGCAGACAGAAGAGCTGCAAGCTTGAGTGGGTCATCCAAAATAAGACCGGCAAGATTACGCCCCCCATCAAAAGTCATTGTACCTAACTGATCAGCAATGCGAGCTTTCCATTCAAAAGTTACCAGTGTCCCGGGTTCAACCATTCCTCGAAGTTTTGAAGACCGTACGCCGTGAACATACCCTGCGTGTCTCCCGTGAGATTCTGTGAGCACGGAAACAACTGCCCCCCCCTCACCATGAGATCTCGCCGAAAGAACAATCCCCTGATCCGACCAAATTTCCATTTCTGTTCTTTTCCCCATTTCCCGATAAGGTAAGCATGATAC
>CAYZAR010000016.1:10945-15856 GCA_964476455.1 uncultured Micavibrio sp. | reverse complement strand
GGTCTGCTGGTCTTGATGGAGCTAGTGATAACTACTTCGGCACAGGAGGAGCCTTCATTTATCGTGGCAACAGCTATGCGCCAGCTTCCGGTTCGACCTTCGCCAATTTACCATCGACCACTATCGGGATCACTCCAGCAAATCTTTCGGCATTGCTCTCCACACCTCAGAATGTCACGCTTCAAGCCAGCAACGACATCATTCTTGATAATGATTTGATTGTGAATAATGGGGCGGGGAATGGCGGATCTTTGACCCTCCAAGCGGGGCGCAGCATTCTTCTTAACGCAAATATAACAACCGATAGTGGAGATTTATTTCTTTACGCGAACGAAGATTTAGCTTCAGGCGTTCAAAATGCTCAGCGTGATGCAGGGGCGGCAACGATTACGATGGCTAGCGGAACATCCATCAATGCCGGAGCTGGGAATGTTACCATTCGGCTTGAAGATGGAACGGGAAAAACCAACCGGACGAGCGGGCATATCACCCTTGATGATATTACAGCCGGTACTATTCTGGTTCGCAATATTGAACAGACCTCTAGTATTATTCTCAACGGACCTTTGACGGCAACAGGGGCGGGAACGCCGATTACTCTTGCTGCAGGCAAAGACTTTATCAACAATTACGGCGCGGGAGCTTTGGTGACCCCATCTGGTCGGTGGTTGGTTTATTCGGATAACGCAGTTCTTAATACATTGAATGGCGTTACATCTGACTTTTCTATGAACAGCTGTGTTTATCTTGGTGCGTGTGGGGCAATTCCAGGAAGTGGAAATGGATTGCTGTATGAATATAGCCCGAATATTTTGAGCATATCGGTTAACACATCTCGTTGGTATGGGGATGCCAACCCAAGCGGCGCGACGTTGCAATCCTTGTTTCTTTATACAGGATTTCAAGGGGCAGATACGGTAGCGGTTCTTGACTCCTTACCAACCGCAACTATTGCTGGAACAGCGACAGCCACGGCAGCTGCAGGGACAAGTCATGCGATTACGCTTACGGGTGGGGCGGATAATTTTTATACCTATTACCTTCTTGATCCTAGCTTTCTGGCGATTACTCAAAAACCGGTGAGCGCGACGTGGATTTCGCCGCTGACAAAAATATATGGAGACTCAAATCCTAATCCGTCCCTTTACTCATTCACATTTTCAGGGTTTGCCAACGGGGAAACAGCGGGGGGGCTTAATGCTCTTGTCACTCCAAATTTTGGTTCTGTTACAACGGCAACTGGCGTTGGCACATATAACGTCAGCGCAGTTTTCGCAAATACCCCAAACTATTTGATTACGGCTCCAGATACGACGTTGACTATTAATAAAAGAGACATTACTTCGGCATGGACAGGCGGATTGAGTCGTGTCTATGGTGATGCGAACCCGAATGTGACGACCTCCAACTTTACCTATACTGGACTTGTCAATGGAGACACAGGTGCAGTAGTGACGGCTTCGGGGAATTATGGTGTTGTTACAGCATCTAGTAATGTTGGGTCCTATACTGTCGGGGCAAATTTTTCGGCGGCAAACTACAATATTACCAACACTCCTACTACCACACTGACCATAAATAAACGGAATATTACGGCGAGCGTTAACAGCACATCTCGCGCCTATGGCGATGCTAATCCCGCCTATACATGGGCTGATGTGGTGTGGAGCAATTTGGCGAATAGTGAAACAGGTTCTGTTCTTGACACTCTTACGGTGTCCTCGCCGACGGCTTTGGCAACGTCCAATGCTGGAACTACTCACAATATCAACCTGACAGGATTTAGTGATAACAACTATAATCTCACTGGTTCTACGGCGGGGGTTTTGACCATCAGCAAGAGAAACATTACTGCTACGGTTGGTAGTGTTTCTAAAACCTATGGTGATGCTGTTCCATCCTTTACATGGTCAAACGTGACTTGGAATAACCTCGCAAACGCAGAAACTGGATCTGTTTTAGATGCTATGACGGTTTCAGCTCCAACCTATGCGGTTACTTCCAATGCGGGAACAACGCATAGCATTGGGATCACAGGATTTAGCGACAACAACTATAACCTTACTAGCTCTACAGCTGGAACTTTGAGTGTTGCAAAGCGGAATATTACCTCGGCATGGACAGGCGGACTGAGCCGTGTCTATGGTGATGCGAACCCGAATGTGACGACCTCCAACTTTACCTATGCCGGATTTGTCAACGGGGACACAAATGCAGCAGTGACGGCTTCGGGAGATTATGGAGCTGTCACAACAGCAACAAATGTTGGGTCTTATACTGTCGGAGCGAACTTCTCGGCAGCCAACTATAACGTTACCAACTCACCGACAACGACTCTGGCCATTAATAAGCGCAATATTACAGCTACGGTGAACAATGCGTCTAAAACCTATGGAGATGCTCCGCAATCCTTCTCATGGTCTGATGTTGCGTGGAGTAATCTTGCCAATGGCGAAACGGGTTCTGTTCTGGATACTATGACTGTCGCCGCGCCAACCTATTCGGTTACTTCCAATGCGGGAACGGAGCATAACATAAATCTGACGGGCTTTAGTGACAACAACTATAATTTGACTGGATCTACCGCCGGAGTTTTGAGTATTGATAAGGCTACCTTGACGTTGAGGGTGGCGGATGCCCAGAGAAAAGCTCAAACCCCTAATCCACCTTTTTCTTACGCTCTTGAAGGGTTAAGGAATGGAGATAGCCAGTCTGTCCTGACGGGAGTGTCTCTTTCAACTTCGGCAATATCTTCTTCACCCCAAGGGGTCTATGATATTTCGGCTTCGGGAGGGGTGGCCATTAATTATCTCGTTACTTCTTACGTTGATGGAGAACTGGTTATCACGTCTAATGGTATTCCAAGTACAGTTGAACAAGCTCTCTCTGCAAGCAGCCAGACGGTTGGTCAGTTGGCTTCTCCTGAGACAACAGCCTTTTCTAGAGGATCAAATCAACAAGGACCTGTCGCCGAAGAGAAGAAGGCTTTTGTCGTGATTCCTGATGATGAGTTAAAAACAGACGGGAATGCAGCCAAGGGAGCTTTGATTGCTATTACCGAAAGTTTGAAAAAGTTATTTGGGATTGCTGATATTTAACTTCTTTCCTGTATCTTAAAAGTTAAGAAGTTCAACTCGGAAATGCTCGGGAGTTACAAGTTTTTTGGGGTTGATGGGGCGTGTCTGAGGGGGAAGTTTTCCCAAAGTAGGGCGGTCGTTGTCACTGCGAAAGTTTTGAATGTAGTAAACGCCTTGATACTGTCTTTTATTGAGATCTGTCATGATGTTGTTGAGATCAAACTCATCCATCAGATCTGTGTGAACCGTTGTTCTTACTTCGAAACCTATAGAACTTTGTTTGCAGAGAAGATCAAGAGTTTGTGAAAAATTTTCGAATTGTTTGTTTGCGCCGCTCACGCGTTTGAATCTCTTGGGTGGGGCCTTGTAGTCGAGAGATATATAATCAAGCAAACTTTCACTTAAAAGAGCGCGGATCATTTCTGGACGTGTTCCGTTTGTATCAAGTTTGATGGCGTAGCCCATGCGTTTGACATCGCGCACGAAATCAAGCAGGCCAGAATAGAGCGTTGCCTCCCCGCCCGACAGGACAACTCCATCAAGCAAGCCCTGTCGCTTCTTAAGAAAATCCAGCACATCCTGAATATTTTTGTATCCCTTCCCCTTTACAATTTGGGGGTTGTGGCAGTAAGGACAGCGCATATTACATCCAGAAAACCAGACAATACACGCTGTACGCTCCGGAAAATCAAGCATGGTAAAGGGAGTTAGCGAATAAATCGGGAGAGAAGGAGAATTTTCTCCTCGGGGAGCGGCCCCGAGGAGTTGAATTTCCGGCATTTTAACGATGCCCGAACAGGTCGGCGGATTCAATGCGGTTTTCTTGAAACTGAACCCGTTCTCTATGTTCGCCTTTCTTGCCTGCATTGAAACTGTCAACCGGACGTAAATATCCCATGACCCGCGTCCAGACATTTGTTTTTTCTCCACACTCGGGGCAGGTAGGCTGTTCGCCCTTGAGATAGCCGTGCGTTTCGCACGTTGAGAAAATCGGAGTGACGGTGATATAGGGAAGTTGGTAATTTTCTATGACCTTCTTAACAAAGCGTTTGCACGCTTCCGCCGAGGATAGTTTCTCGCTCATATACAGGTGAAGAACCGTTCCCCCCGTGTATTTGCACTGAAGTTTATTTTGTAGTTCCAAGGCTTCGAAAGGATCATCGGTATGGTCTGCCGGAATTTGCGATGAGTTTGTGTAGTAGATATTCTCCCCGCAGCCAGCTTGAAGAATGTCGGGATAGCGTTTTTTATCTTCACGTGCAAAGCGGTAGGTTGTGCCTTCGGCAGGAGTGGCCTCAAGGTTATAGAGATTTCCCGTTTCTTCCTGATAATGACGCATTTTCCCGCGCATATGCTCAAGAATTTCTAGGCACATATTGGTGCCACGCTCATCGGTAATGTCATAGGCATCGTTTGTGAAGTTACGAACCATTTCATTCATTCCGTTGACACCGATCGTGCTGAAGTGGTTGCGCAAGAAAGGAAGGTAACGAGACGTGTAGGGATAAAGACCCCGGTTGTACATTTTTTGAACAAAAATCCGTTTCTTCTCTAGAGTGGATTTCGAAAGGTCCATGATCCGGTCGAGTTCCGCATAAAGGCCATCTAGATCGTTTTTGAAGAGGTAGCCGAGCCTCGCCATATTGATGGTTACAACGCCAAGAGACCCCGTCATTTCTGCCGAGCCAAACAGACCGTTGCCGCGTTTGAGCAACTCGACCTCGGCCTCGGTGCCCTCGCCGTCAAAGACCGTCGCACGGTCGCCCGGCTGCATCCGCAGCACATCGAAGGCATGATGCGCCTCGGTGGGATCGAGCATGAGGCGGTCGGGATT
>CAYZAR010000016.1:0-10935 GCA_964476455.1 uncultured Micavibrio sp. | reverse complement strand
CGGCAACACATAGAGCGAACTGCCCCCGGGGAATAGGCTTCTGGATTGCGAACGCGGTTTCCATGTTCGTCCTTCATCCATTGACTACCGACAAAATTTTGAAAGTACGATGAACCAACCTTGGCTGTGTTTTCAAAAATAGCCTGAGAAACTTTGGAATCCCAGTTGAAGTCCTCAGTAATATTCACAGTCGGAATGGGGAAGGTAAAAGGCTGCCCACTTGAATCCCCTTCGGTCATGACCTCGTAATAGGCAATATCAATCATCTCCATTTCTGGTACGAAGTGTTTGAAGGTCATGTCTTCTAAGGAACGAATGCCGAGATCGCGTTGTTGGGCTTTAGACAAGAGAGCGTCGTGGCTCAAACCCTTGAACAAATGAAGGTTGTTATGAGTTGGGAACTGGTCGGCCAGATCATCTGGAACCGAAATGTCCAGCGTGATATTGGTGAAAGGAGATTGCCCCCACCGCGCCGGAACATTGAGGTTATAGACAAACTGACGAATAGCTTTTTTAACGTCTTTGAAGGAAAGGTTGTCAAAGAAAACATAGGGAGCCAGATAAGTATCAAAAGAACTAAAAGCCTGAGCCCCCGCCCATTCTGATTGAAGAATACCTAGAAAGTTACTCATCTGCCCGAGAGCTTCCCGAAAGTGACGGGGAGGACGAGACGAAACGCGGCCACCAACGCCATTGAACCCTTCGTTGAGCAAAGCTCGCAAAGACCAGCCAGCACAATAACCTGTCAGGCAATCCAGATCATGGATGTGAACGTCACCCTTGCGGTGAGCTTGGCCTTCTTCAGGGCTGTAGACTTCATCAAGCCAGAAATTGGCAATAACTTTTCCGGCAACGTTATTAATCATCCCCGCGTTAGAATATCCCGTATTCGCGTTGGCCTTTATTCTCCAGTCTGTACCGGAAATATACTCGCTAACGGCCTGCGAACTGTCCACCTGCGTTCCCCCGAACAAAGTAATGATGTGGTCGGAAGATGGATGCGCAGGATGCGCTTCCGGTAAGGTTTCATCATCACAAGAGGGCAGTAAGGCGGCAGAGGTTAGGGACATGATTTCTCCTGATTTTGTTGGTTCTATTCAAATTTTTTGGAAGAGGTAAATCTTCGGAAAAACACAACATATTGTGTATATAACGAAAACGCTACACTAGATAATGTGCTCTCGTCCTTGATCTGCGTCAACCGAAATTTGAAAAAAATCACAGAAATAATTTTTGCAAATCACTCGCAAATTCACGTACGCAGAGCAGCGGAATCATGCGGCTTTTTCAATCCATGAATGGCCAGATTTTTTGTAATAAAAGCCATTGGAAAAGGGAGCTGGTGTTCCTATTTTCTGTATGCTCTTAACACCTTCCTGCGGAGATATTTTTTTAAGAAGGACCGACTCAAACGCAGTTACAGTTTTCACTATATCTTGTGTATGTGGTGAAATGCGAAAATGAGTGAGACCTACAGATTCAAGATCTGCCATTTCTTGCATGAGATTGAGGCAGGTATGCGAAAGGGTCTGAATGCCATTAACCGCAAGAAAATCCTGTCCCGATACGGTCTTCAAAGGCATCCCATCAGGATCATCTTCGCACGCATATTGGCAGTTGTCTTTGATACGTCCGTGAGCGCGAGCGTGATAGCAACGAGCCGAAAGGGCGAGAGAGACACGGCCATGAACTTGAATCTCTGTTCCGACTCCAAGCGTTTGCGCCGCTTTTGAGAGGGCCTCAATGGACTCGGCTGGAAGCTCAGGCGGAAAGCAAACGTGATTGGCTCCTTTGCGGCTCAAAACAGCGAGAGCATCTTCATTATAGACGTTCATCAACTGACCAATGCGGTGAGGTCGTCCAGAGAGAAAAAATAAGGCTGAAGCATCGTTAGCTTCAACGGGAATGTCCTCTGCCTCGCAGGTGCTTTTGACCATTTTTCGGTCATGTTTAATCATGACTTCGGACAAGGTGGAGAGTACAGCTGTCTTACCACTTTTTTGAATGCGTTCGATCACATCTCCGATATAAGGATCAAAAAACGGAGCGCGTTTGGAGCAAATGACTTCGCCAACATAGATGGTATCGACATTGGTTTCATCTGCTACGCGATAATAAAAATCACGTTTTTGTTCAGCAGGCCAATAAAACAAGACTGGGCCAATGGTCAGTTTCGCGGTCATGTTGATTTCCTATCTCCACGCTTTGGTTTTGTAAGCACCCTGCGTTTCTTTGTGCCCTTCGGTCAGGGCTAGCAAGTCGGCAATGTCGGGTGGGTGGCCAGCCATGATCTGGTCAATAGCAGTGCGATAGGCCGAAACAACTGCTTGTACATAGGCGCGGCTGCGTTGACGACCTTCGATTTTAAGAGCGGTTACCCCCGCCTTCATTAGTTGTGGCAAGAGGGAAGAGAGATTCAAGCTCATCGGTTCTTCGAAAGCGTAGTAACTTTCTGAATGCCCAGGAGTTAAATAACGACCTTTGCAAATAGTTGGGTATCCGGCATTTTCGTGACAGGAAAAACAATCAATGGTGAAGGGGCCCAGATTGGCACGCAAATTCTTTTGGGCATCTTCTTCATAACGAACTTCACTGGCTGGAGAGCAAACTCCATCCATATTGGTGGAAACTCCTGTTGCGTAGTTGGTCAAGCTGCAACGTCCTTCGGCCATCATACCGATATTGCCGAAGATAAAGGCTTCGATTTCACAGGGAATTTGCAGATGAATATCTTGTATTTCTTCAACCGTCAGAATGCGCGGCAAGACAACGCGCTTTACACCGAATTCCTGACAGTAATAACGAATGGCTTCGGGGGAGGAAGCCCCCGCCTGAACAGACAAGTGGAGTCGTATGTCTGGATGGTTCCGGGCCACATAGTCAGCTACCCCAATATCGGCCACGATGAAGGCATCAACCCCTGCTTTTGCTCCATCTTCAATTGCCTTCTTCCACAAATCAGTGTGTCCTGCCGGAGGAAAGGTATTGGTAGCAAGAAGAACTTTTTTCCCGCGGTCATGGGTGTAGGCTACGCTGTTTTCAAGTTCTTCAAACGAAAAGTTGAGCCCGGGAAAATTGCGGGCATTGGTTGCGTTACGAAATCCGCAATAGACGGCATCTGCTCCCGCATCAACGGCGGTTCGCAAACCTGCTGGCGTTCCTGCCGGACAAACCAATTCTGGCCTTGTGAGGGATTCTTTCTTGTGGCTCATAGATGAACCTTCTTTCCATCCAGATTGCGAAGAGCGTTCAGAGCAATATGTCCAGATGTTCCAAAGAATTTGGCAATATCATCGGCGATACTCCCTTCCATGTCATCCAGAGCATTGCGCAAGGAAACAATGATTTCTGTGTCGCCCTCAATACTGAGATCCCGCGTGAAAAACAGAGCGTCTCCATCCAGTTGACCATCAACCATCCGCAAAAGAGTCAGAAAACTGCCAGATATACGCGCATCGCATTCTGGAGCATTCCTCCGCCGATAAGCCCGCAGAAAGGGGGCCTGAGGATTTGGTTTGAGCAAAAACACAAAGGGAAAATTGGTGGGGTTAATCAGAATGGATTTGTAGTGACTGGATTCAAGACGGTCGAATATATCGGGATGATTGCGAACAACGGTCTCAATAAGCCGTCCCAAAACGGGTTGAAAGAGGCCAACCGGCACAGGGCGCAGGATAATTTGCGGCAAATTTTTCATTCTTTCAAACAAAGACATAGCCAGAAAGTCCTCGGTCAAGGGGTTGCAAACGGAGAAAGAGAGAAGAGGGGAGTATAAAGCCGCATCCATCAACTGGTGTTGACACAGATCAATATCCTCATCGAATTTCCCAAGCGTCATGTGTAGCGCAAAGATTTTCCGTACAAGGTGCAGCTCTTTGTCGCACGCAGGGCGTTGTTCACAAGAATTTTGAAAGAATCAGAAAAGGGGAAGAAATGCTAACAAGCTTCTTCCCCGCGATTTTTTTATTTCAGTGCCGGAACAGTCCCGATCTCGCTCGCGCTGAGGCAGGTTATGGGTTTTCCGGTTTTGGACTGCGCTGCACACAGTTTTGCCGCCAGCTTTGCTCTCTCCGCAAAGTCATGCGGGACGATGAGGATGGTCGTGCCCTTGCTTGCCGGAGGGGAACCGGAAGAGGAAACATTTGTATTCGCGGCAGGAGGAGGTGCAGAAGAAGCGGCAGAGGTAGAAGCAACCGCTGTCTTCCTGGTTGGCTGAGGGGAAATCGGTTCCTTTGGTTCCGTAACAATCGTGAGGGCCAAGCCAGCCAAAACCCCGGCCAGAGCCCCGGGTAATAATCCGTTGGAAAACGCTCTTCTGACCAGCGGGCTGCGCCTGATTCCTTTTCTCTCCACCGCACTGATATCCTCAAGAGTGAAAGAGGTTTTGAGGGCATGATAGAATCCGGAAGCCAATCCTCCCACCGCCGCGCTTGTTCCCACGAATCCCAGAAAGGAAGTGGGATCGCGTGCCAGAGCTCCGAGAGATGCGGCTCCAAATATACCAAGGAGGGAGGCACCTGTGACACTGAAGAATGTCGCGGAGAACCGATTATCAAACGTATCATTCCGAACAAACTGTGTCGCCAGATCTTTCCATGCTTCGGTTTCTTTCTGCGAACGTCTTTGGTCAGCGATGACGGCACGAAGCTTTTTTTCAAGAGCCTGCAACAGAAAACCACGAACGATCAGATGAGACAAATCCTGAGAGGAAAGACCTTGCTGCTGTATTGCCGCCATATCTGCCCGCGATTTTTCATCCAGAGAGTCTGTGAACAACCGGTCCAGAGCTTCGGGGGTGAGAACCCCCGTCAGCCACGTCTTTATTTCCTCAAGCACTCTTCCACGCTGACGAGATGTGTCGCGGTAGCGCAGCGCGGTTTTTGTAGCGATGTGTCTTCTTTGGGTCAGGCGATGTTCCTCTATTTTTCTTTTCAAAGCGGCGCATTCGGCTGCGTGTCTCTTATTTTCCTCTTTCTGAAGAAATGCGAGAGCCTCTTTTTCACGGAGGGCATCCGCTTTTTCCTCCATAACCTTTTCTAAGGCCTCTTTTTGCATAGCGAGCTCGGTTTGCAAGGAGGCGAGGTGTTTCAACAATTCCGCCTGATCCGCCGTCTGATGATCGTTCATGGGGGGGGCGATTCTGCTTTCCGCTGCAGCCAGAGTTGATTGAAAATCGCTCATGACCCCGCAAAGGCGGGTAAGCTGCGCGGCAACGTTTTCTACCCCTGTTGTTGTTCCGGCCGCCCTTTGTCGCAAGGCTGTGTCTTGAGCTTCAATCATAGCCTTCATCAGCACAATATCGCCCGCACCTATCGGTAAACCGGCGGATCGCAAAAGCGTCCTTTGCCACCAAGAAAGTGTTTTCTCCTCTAGAACTGCTTCCAGAGGGAGATGTGTTGCCCTCGCCGCTTTCATCCACGCCTCATATACATCGGGAATCTGTGGCGCAGTTTTTTCTACAGAAGAAGATGCTTGCTCAACCACGGCTGTCAGAGAGGAGGAAAGTTCCGTCAATGCTTGTGGAAATTCTGAAATTGTCTGGCCGGCACTTGCCAGTATTTCCCTCAACACCTTTTTCTGCTCCGCGAGGAATTTCTCGTCTCCTTTGTGCGCGTGGGCGAGGAGGATTTCCAACCTTCGGCGGTCCTGCAGGAGAAGGGTTTCCGAGGCTTTTAGCGCGGCATTCGCCTGAGAGAGCTCTTCAATAAGGCGGAGCAATTCTGGAAAGGAAAGGACAAGCGGAGAGTCCGGATTTAAGGTCCCGGAAAGCGCGTTGATCTGATTAAAGTTATTCAGGCAGGCCCGCAGCGCAGCATTCCTTTCCCCTTCCTCGTCGGAATGGAGGAGAGCCAAGGCTTTCCCAAGTCGACCAAAAGCCCGCTGTAGCTTTTCTTCCATGGGGGTCCGCTGTGCATCTTGATCCTGCGGTAGGTCCCCTTCTTCCCGATTTTCTGTGTGTTTTGCGTTTGTCATGGACAATTATTCCCGCTTTGGTTGATGGAATGGCAAAGCAGAACCGTTTCCTTGGGGCGACATCTGTGTCAGAAGCTTGGCGGCGGCTATGTCTCCCGAAGAGGAGAGGGCTACAAGCCCCTCTCTTCCGCCGGTAACGAATCTTTCAATAGCTTTGCAAAACGCGGATAAATCAATGCAATCGCCAAAGGCGGCGCAAGCTCCACCCGTTATTGTGGCAAGAAGGGAAAATGCCTCCTTGGCTCCCGGATCATTTCCTTCCTGAAAAGTGAAAACTGCAATTCCGGCTGCTTTAAGCCGATTTGCAATAGCGACAATCCCAAAAGAGGTTTCTTCGCAGCAATCGCCAACCAGTATAACGGCGGAGGGAAGAGCTCCGTGGGGCTCATCTAACAATCTGGTCAGCGAGGGAATGATTTTAGTGGCTGCAGATTTTGTTTTCTGTCGCTCTATAATGCGGTGCAGCACACTAGTTTCTCTTGTCCATCCGCTGTCACCGATCCCGGAGCCGTTGTGAACCAAGAGGCGAAGGGCAAACCGGGCACTGAAACGGATTGCTTCCTCTATCAAGGTGATGTGGGCTCTTCTCTTGTTGTCCCATCCTTCCTCACGGCTTGCTGTTGCGTCAATGACCAAGGCAATTTTTCCGGTATCCGGTGTGTCAAAACGGCTTGGCTGAGTGGCTGCGGAAGCAGGGAATGTGACACGGGTTGTCGTCAAAGACCCGCCGCTGGCGCGGACCATGAGAGCCCCGCTGGAAGTTGTTGCTGGAGTCTGTGCGCGGGAGAAAATTCCAGGCAAGGCAAGTTTGGTAGGTTGTTGTTTGGACATATTGCAAAATCCTTATATTTTGTTAGAAATAGCAATATGTATAAAATTTTCTGTAATGTCAATTTTTTTTATATCTTATGTCAAATTTTCTTGGAATACAGGTTTGCTTTGAAAGAATGGTGGACCCGAGGAGGATCGAACTCCCGACCTCATCATTGCGAACGATGCGCTCTCCCAGCTGAGCTACGGGCCCATGCGGCGGGGATAATCCAGATGGGCAGAAAAATCAAGAGCTTTACGAGTAGGAGATGAGCTTGTAACTTTGAGAAGAGTTTCCCCTTCCTGTTCTACCTGAGGACTGTAACAATGAAGAGATTTTTGGTCATATTGCTAAAAGCTGTGGGCCTATTCTTTCTTTGCCTTTTAGTACTCGCTCTTTTGGGATTGGCGTTTGTTCTTTTTATGAATTGGTGGGACACATGGAACCATGAGTGTGAGAAGGGGCCTTTAGCCAGCATAACGTCATGTCAGTATGACCAATCATCGCAATCGTGGATGAATTCGGGATGGTGGCACTCTGATGCGGCTGGTCCTCTTGATCCCCTCTCTTGTGATGCGTTGAAGGCTGGAAAAGACCAAATGAGCATTGTAGAGAATCTTGGGGGTGACCCGCATCCTACGGTTATATACAAAGTCTCTTGCGACCTTTTTGCCAAAGGGGAGAAAGGCGTTTGCTATGCGTCACAGCGAGCGGCTGTTAATGGCAATTCGCGCTATGTCAAAATTCTGATGGCTAACGGGTGCGAAAATGTCCGATACTTTGAGGGATCAAAATACAGCATTGTTAACGGGGAGGTGGTTCCCGTAAACTGGGGTTCTCCCTACGAGGGAATACCAGACGAAAATACGGGAAAGGTTCCCAAACTAGAAATAGAGGGCTAGGAATAACGGAAAAATCAAGGGCTTGAATGTGAGGGCGGGACAGGATAATCTCAGCGGAATAAGGGCTAGAATCCTACCCATCGTTCCAACCGTTAGCGAATTCCAAGGCGTACATCATTATGATTAAAGACCTCGACCCGATTGATGTTTATAACAACTATCTCGTTCCGACTGTTATTGAACAGACCAATCGGGGGGAGCGTGCTTATGACATTTACTCCCGTCTTCTTAAAGAACGGATCATTTTCCTCGTTGGGGGGGTTAACGACAATGTGTCGTCTTTGATTTGCGCTCAGCTTTTGTTCCTTGAATCCGAAAATCCCAACAAAGATATTTACTTTTACATTAATTCTCCCGGGGGGGTTGTTAGCTCTGGGCTTGCTATGTATGACACTATGCAATACATCAAGCCCAACGTGGCCACGGTTTGCATAGGTCAGGCGTGCTCAATGGGGTCCTTTCTTTTGATGGCGGGCGCGGCAGGAAAACGCTATACCCTCCCGAATTCTCGCATCATGATTCACCAACCTTCGGGTGGAGCACAGGGGATGGCCTCCGACATTGAGATTCAGGCTCAGGAAATTATCCGCCTCAAGAAAATTCTTACCGAAGCCTATGTCAAACATACCGGACAGAAATACAAAGTTCTGGAAGAAATGATGGATCGTGACCGTTGGCTGTCTGCCGAAGAAGCCAAAGGAATTGGTTTGGTCGATCATGTTGTAGCCACCCGTAATGACATTCCTAAGTCTGAGCCAGATAAGGCCTAACGGCCTCTTTGCATAATGCATATTACAAAGGGGCTTGCGGTTGCAGGCCCCTTGTCTTTACAAAAAAATTAACCATTTCTGTGGAAGGTAGGAGTTATTCTCGCCAAAATGGTGTACCCTCCCGGTTTGAGGTTTCGTAAGTTATTTTGAGGTCTTTTATGCTTGGTTTTCGCTTGCTCTCTCCTAAACAATATCCTGTTTTGCCACTCCGCGACATTGTGGTTTTCCCCCACATGATTGTGCCCTTGTTTGTTGGGCGCGAGAAATCGGTGAAAGCTCTCGAAAAAGTCATGGAAAGCGGCAAGCAAATTTTGCTCCTCACCCAAAAATCCCCATCGGTGGATGATCCTCTGGCTGAAGACCTCTACGATGTGGGAACAATTGGGACTATTTTGCAATTGCTCAAACTTCCTGATGGAACAGTTAAGGTGCTTGTTGAAGGAGAGCGGCGGGCCAAGGTGGCGCGCTTTGTTCCTAATCCAGACTTTCTGGAAGCTGAAGCTGCAATGGGGGAAGAAAAAAATGTGAACAGCGAAGAGCTGGAGTCGTTAGCGCGTGCCGTAATTACCCAGTTCGAGGAGTATGTGAAGCTCAACAAAAAAATTCCTCCTGAAGTTATTGTTTCAATGAATCAAATTGATGATCCTGCCAAGCTGGCGGATACCATCGCTTCGCATTTATCCCTCAAGATCGAGGAAAAGCAGAAGATACTGGAGATTACGAGTACGGCAGAATGCCTTGAGCACATCTTCGGCTTGATGGAAGGCGAGATTGGCGTTTTGCAAGTTGAAAAACGCATTCGTGGACGTGTCAAACGTCAGATGGAGAAAACACAGCGCGAGTACTACCTGAACGAACAGATGAAGGCGATTCAGAAAGAGCTTGGAGATTCCGAAGGCGGCGATGAAATGTCCGAATTGGAAAAACGGATCAATCAGACCAAGCTCACCAAAGAAGCTAAGGAAAAGGCCTTGGGTGAACTGAAGAAGCTTAAAATGATGGCTCCTATGTCTGCCGAAGCAACGGTGGTTCGCAACTATCTTGACTGGATTTTGTCGGTTCCGTGGAAAAAGCCGAGCAAGGTTAAAAAAGATATTCGGGAAGCTGAAAAAATTCTCAACAAAGACCATTACGGTCTTGAGAAGGTCAAAGAGCGTATTCTTGAGTACCTTGCCGTTCAACAACGCGCGAATAAAGTAAAAGGTCCTATCTTGTGTCTTGTCGGCCCTCCCGGGGTTGGTAAGACATCGCTGGGCGAGTCGATTGCCAAGGCAACCAATCGGAATTTTGTTCGTATGTCGCTGGGCGGTGTGCGTGATGAAAGCGAGATCAGAGGTCACCGCCGAACCTATATCGGAGCTATGCCTGGCAAAGTGATCCAGAGCATGAAGAAAGCCAAAAGCAGCAATCCACTCTTCCTGCTGGATGAAGTAGATAAGCTTGGCTCTGATTGGCGGGGAGATCCTAGCTCAGCTCTGCTTGAGGTGTTGGACCCAGAACAAAACGACAAATTTAACGATCACTATCTTGAGCTTGATTACGATCTTTCGGATGTCATGTTTATTTGCACAGCGAACTCTCTCAAAATGCCTCAGCCTTTACTGGACCGCATGGAGGTCATTCGTTTGTCTGGCTATACCGAGGATGAAAAGCTGGAGATTGTCAAACGTCACCTGATTAAAAAACAAATCAGCAATGCCGGATTGAAAGAAACCGAATTCAAAATATCGGATGATGCTATTCGTGACCTTATTCGTTACTACACGCGGGAAGCTGGCGTGCGGAATTTGGAACGTGAAATTGCCGGATTGTGTCGCAAGGCGATCAAAGAAATTCTTCAGAGCAAGCGCGAGAAAATTCACATCACCGCTAAAAATCTTGGCAAGTATGCGGGTGTGAGGCGGTATAGCTTTGGCGAAATTGAAAAGACAAACCGTGTCGGTGTGGTCAACGGGTTGGCCTATACTGAATTTGGTGGGGACTTGCTTTCTATTGAAGCTGTCACTATGCCTGGCAAAGACGGCAAGGTTAGTACAACCGGAAACCTCAAAGATGTCATGCGTGAGTCGATCACAGTCGCTGAGATGCTGATTAAGTCACGCTCGAACCAGTTTGGCGTTTCTTATGATGCGCTCAAAGAAATGAACATTCATGTTCACGTTCCTGAAGGAGCAACTCCCAAAGACGGTCCTTCGGCAGGGGCGGCGATGGTAACTGCCATTGTTTCGGCTCTCACCGGAATCGAAGTGCGGCGTGATATCGCGATGACAGGTGAAGTGAATCTCCGTGGTTATGTTACCGAGATCGGCGGCCTCAAAGAGAAGTTGCTTGCGGCTTTGCGCGGGGGAATCAAAAAGGTTCTGATTCCGAAAGATAACGAAAAAGACCTCGAAGAGATTCCATCTAACGTCAAAAAAGGTCTGGAAATTGTGCCGGTTAAAACTATTGAAGAGGTGCTTACGCATGCGCTGACCCGTCT
>CAYZAR010000015.1:8606-16336 GCA_964476455.1 uncultured Micavibrio sp. | reverse complement strand
GGCCTTGTGCATAATTCCCCGCGCTGCCGAACCCAAAGTCCGAGCGCGAAACACACCAAAAGGAAAACTGAGCGTATTCCCTACCCGACCTGCTTCAACAACTGCAAGTTCTAAGCTCCCTCCCCCAAAATCTGCCACAACCCCCGCGGCATGAGGGTCAAGAGACAAAACACCCTTAGCGGCATAATGGGCTTCCTCATCTCCACTAATAATCCGAATCTCAAGACCTGTCTCGTTTTGAACCGCCTTGAGGAAAGCAGAACCATCTTCAGCATCTCTTAAAGAAGCCGTCCCAACGACCGAAAAGACTCTTACCCCTTCACTGTCCATTTTTTCTTTATATGCTTTCAGAGTTTTTCTAGTTAACTCCACACCTTCGGGACTCAGCCGTCCTGTAGTCGATAAGTCACTACCAAGGGCACAAAAAACTTTCTCGTTAACCAATTCAATCACAGGAACGTGTGAAACATCGAAAACCACACGCCGAACAGAGTTCGATCCAATATCAATCACACCGAAGGACCCTATTTTTTTACAATTCTTTTTTTCCACAAACGTCTGTCCTACTTTTCGTTCATTGAATTGCGTGCGGTTTTTAGAATTGGCTTCATTAAATATTCCATCACGGTTTTGTGACCCGTTAAAACATCAACTGTCGCAACCATCCCCGGTATAATCGGCAAATCTTCACCATTTCTTCGCAGTTTATTTTCTTTAGTTCGAACCCGAACCCGATAAAAACTTTCCCCCTTCTCGTTTTTGATCGTGTCTGCAGAAATATCGACCACCTCACCTTTAAGCCCTCCATAAATTGTGAAGTCATAGGCCGTAATCTTAACCATCGCGGGCAAATTAGGGCGCAGACGACCAATATCCGACGGACGAATTTTAACTTCAACCAGCAAATTATCATCAACTGGTACGATCTCCGCGATCGGATCTCCCGCCTTGACCACACCTCCAACCGTATTGATCTTAAAGTCTTTTATAGTCCCATTGACCGGAGACTTTATTTCGGTACGATCCTTTTTATCTTCCAACGCACCCAAAGTCTGCTTGACCATATTCATCTCAGCCGTTTTAGCCGCCAACTCTGTCTGGGCCTGAGCCACCCCCGTTTTCTTGAGTTCGGAAATGCGGGCTTCAGCCTCAGAAATAGCTGACTTGGCCCGTGGAATTGCTTCGGTCACGCTATTAAGTTCCGTTTGTTTCTCACGCAACGCTCGCTCTAACTGAATAAGCTCTACCTTCGGAGCAGATCCTTTTGCAACCAAGGGCTCAATCATGCGTTTTTCTTCCTGGGACAGACGGATAATAGCACGCAAGTCCGATGCCTTCGTTGTCATCTCAACGATTTCCTGTTTGCGTTGTGCCAATTGTTGTTCAAGAACCATTGTCTGGCCGTGAAGTTTTTCACGATTGGTACGGAAAGCATTCAGTTCTTCTGTAACACTTTGCGGAACTTTTTGTGTTACCTCGTCAGGAAATTGAACACTTGTTTTGCCTTCTACCTCGGCTTGCAGCCGAATGGTCGAGGCCAGAAGCCCCAAATAGCGAGACTCGTTCGCCCCCAAATCAGAATTTGCTCCCACATCCCGCAAACGCATAATCACGTCTCCAGATTTAACCTGATCTCCTTCCTTGAATAGGAACTGGTCAACAATTCCACCTTCAAGGTTTTGAATAACCTGCACTTCGCCTGCTGGAATAACTTGTCCTTCTCCTCGCGCCGTTTCATCAAGTGTGGCAAAACTAGCCCACAAAACAAAAACAACAAAAAAGAGGAAAATAACCATCAACAGAATATGTCGATGGAGAGGCAACTCGTCATCCGCCATAAAATATCGTTGAGCATAGGCATCCAGTTTATCAGCCCTCTGTTTCAACCAATTCTGTTGGATTTTATCCCAATCCCCCTCGCGGTTGATATTCAGCCCATCCTCTGTTGCCTTCTCAGGTTTTAGAGAAGGGGCCTTTTGGGATACAGGTTTGGAAGATGGAGACATGATACAATTCTTCTTTCCAAAAATTAGGCCATCCGGCCCCCGAATTCGCGGCTTTGCAGTCGGCGGATAATCTCATCACGCGGACCAAAAGCAATAATTTGTCCTCGGTCCATCAAGATCAATTTATCAACCAGATCAAGCATACCGCCCTTGTGCGTAATCAAAATAGTAGTTTTCCCTTGTGACAAAACTTTTAGGTGAGCACGCAGCTTGTTCTCAGATGTTGGGTCCATTGAGGCTGTTGGTTCATCCATCACCAAAACCGGAGGATCATAAAGCAAAGACCGCGCAATCGCGACTGCCTGACGTTGGCCACCAGAGAGGGCCTCTCCACGTTCTCCCACTTGAGTATCAAGCCCCTTTTCTGAATCACGGAGAAACTCCATTACGCCAGATAGCTCTGCTGCCCGCAAGACAGCACGATCTGGAGCAGTTTCATGCCCCATTGTAATATTCTCTCGCACCGATCCATAAAAAAGATTCGGGCTTTGCTGAACCGCTCCCACGCTACGCCGTAAATCCCCCGGATCAATCTGACGAACGTCCGTTCCATCAAGAAGAACAGCACCAGATTCAGGTTGATACAGGTTAATTAAGAGACGAGCCAAAGTCGTTTTTCCTGACCCAACCGCCCCGATCACACCGATATGCTCTCCAGGTT
This sequence comes from uncultured Micavibrio sp., assembly GCA_964476455.1. Classification (GTDB taxonomy): domain Bacteria; phylum Pseudomonadota; class Alphaproteobacteria; order Micavibrionales; family Micavibrionaceae; genus UBA1573. The sequence continues at coordinate 13,669 of CAYZAR010000015.1, read as the reverse complement.
CAATGGCAAAACTGAGTCCCTTCAACGCTGGATGTGTTTGCCCGGGATATTTGAAGACCACATCGCGAAATTCAATCCGGCCCTGCACACGGGGCATAGATATAAAATGCTTGTCCTGAGGACGCTCCACAGGTTTTCTCATCAGATCTTCAAGCTGCTTGAGAGCCTGGAAACTTTGATTAAATCGTGTCAGCAACCCGGCGACTTGTGACAAAGGACCCAAGGCACGTCCAACTAAAATCACAGACCCAATCAAGGCTCCTTGAGTGAGCATGGCCTCAGAAATCATATAAACCCCGCCAATAACCATGAATACACTGGTGATTTGCTGAACAAACATGGAAATATTAACGGCAAGAGAAGCGACTTTTTTAGAACGAACCGATGTGCGTGATCCCTTTTCTGTTAGCTCCTCCCATCGCCGTTGCACATGACCTTCTGCCGCTTGCGTTTTGATCGTCTCAAGACCCGTAATCGTTTCAAACAACAAGGCGTTCTTCAAAGCGTTCTCGTGCATGGATTCACGCATGATTTTTTCCATCGGTTTTTGTAGAACCCATCCGCACAACGCAACAATCGGAATAGCAACCAAAGGAATCAAGGCAAGTGGTCCTGCAATCACTGCAATAATCACAATGAAAAAAAGTGCAAAAGGAAGGTCCACCAGAGCCGTCATCGTTGCCGAGGTAAAGAAATCTCTGATCGTTTCAAATTCACGCATATTGCTAGCCAAAACACCAGCACTGGCGGGACGAGCCGCGAGAGTCATTCCCAACATTTGTTCAAACAACTTAGAAGAAATTTTTACGTCCGCCTTGCGACCAGCAATATCTAAAAAGTAGGAGCGCATATTTTTAATCACAAAGTCGAACACATAAACGACAAGCGCACCAACTGAGAGAACCCAAAGCGTCTCAAAGGCACTATTGGGAACCACACGATCGTAGACATTCATGATATAAAGCGTACTAGCCAAGGCAAAACAGTTAATCATCACTGTAGCCAGAATGACTTCACGATAAACGCTCCAGTTTTCCCTGAGTGTGCCCCAGAACCAATCTCGAGCCGTATCAATTGTTGCAGGTCCAGCCCGATCATCCGCCCGCGCCACAGGGCGGACGTAAAACGCATACCCCGTATAAAGATTACGAAGCTCGGCAAGAGAAATCTGCTGCCTCTCCTCTGGATTTTCGGGAAATTGAAGGCTAAACATCGTCTGGTCATGAATTTTAGCATCACGACCTGCCATTCTTTGGGGAAGATTACGATCAGGAAAAGTAACCTCCCATAAAATGCACGCAGCCTTATGCTCCAGCACCAAAATACACGGCAGAGTCGGAGAAATAGCAAGACCCTCAAGAGACCTTTCGACCAATTTGGCATTCATGTCCGCCCTTGAGGCCGCCCGTTCAAATAAAGCTGGAGTAATGCCAGTTGCAGGAACAGGAAGCCCAGCTGTCAACGAATTTTCACTAGTCCTGCGGCCATAATGCCCCGCAAGCAAGCGAAGCGTTTCAACTAACGGAGACCGGATAGCCACGCGATCAGCTTCCAGCGGCCAGCTATCTGGATTAACCTCTGGAGTAGGAGCAAGATGATGCGTTGACTCTTGCGAGTAGGAAGACGCCGCCGATGGCCCGGTGGCGTCTGGTTTTATTTGATCCGCCATAAAAAATCCTAGCTTTTATCAGCAGGGTTAACTTCTTTTGGATAGGCAATTTCAAGAGACGGAAGCAAAACACCCTTAAGGGCAAGCAGACGGTATGTTGCAAAAACATCAAGGTAGCCATTATTGATGGCATTGCTTCGTGAAACAAACCATTCATTTTGTGAATCAAGCACGTCAAGCAAGGTCCGCCGATCCAAATTAAACTGGTCTTTATAAGCTTGAACAACCATCGCATTAGCATCGGCCTGCTTGCGAAATTCAGCCGCCTTGGTCGAAGCGGCTATCATGTTGGCCCAAGTTTGGCGCACATCGTTCTCAACCGAGCGCGCAACATCGTTCCGTTCATTTTTGGCTTGGGCATGGCGATAAACAAATTCCCGCGTCCGCGCTTTATCCCCACCACCACGATACAAATTCCAGTTTGCAACAATCTTGGCAGAAGCCTCCGATGTATCTCCCTCAACCCCGTCCTGATTAAGACCAGAAGTCCCATTTAGCTGAAAATCAACTTGTGGGTACAGCGTAGAAGCAGACCCCTTTGACTCGGCATCCGCGACATTGACATCCGCTTCTTTAATATCAAGAGTTGGGCTGTGGGTGAGAGCTTGTTTGACTTCGTCCTCAACCGTTGCTTCTAAGAACTGCTTCGGAGCTGTTGGAATTTGCAAATCAGGCTGAGCTTTGCCCCCAACACGACGACGAAAAGAGGCTTCTGCGCTTTGCAATGCCTGCAAAACGGCTGCCTCTTGAGTTCTTGCCGAAGCCAACCGTGCTTTAGTCTGCTCGACATCAGCCCCCGTTGAACGCCCCGCCTGCTCTCCATCAGAAATCTGACCAAGAATTTGCTCATGCTGGTTAACATTCTCAACAGCAATCGCATAAAGCTCGCGCTGGCGCAAAACATCAAGATACGCCTCAACAATATCTAAACCATAAAATTCAGCATGCTCCCGCACACGGTGTGCCGCCGAACGCACACGATGAACTTGCCGCTTGTTTTCATACTTGGTAGAAAACCCATCAAAAAGCATTTGAGTCAACGTCAAACTTCCCTGAGCCCCCCACAAGTCAGAGTGACCATCTGCAGCATCGTCTGGATTGCTGTGAATAGACTCATAACCAGTGTTGGCACTCAAATCGACCGAAGGCATCCACAAAGCCTTAGCTTGTTTCAACTCCTCATCCGTAGCACGGCGATTATTTTCAACCGCTTCAGTCCCAGGATTGGTTAAGACACCAACCGCAACCGCATCACGCAAGGTAACAATTCGATCCACAACAGTAGGATCTGCGGGAGAGGATGGGAAAGCCCCCCTGACTGCATTTGTTTCAGGACTCGTTGCAGAAAGAACGGGCTCAGGTGGCTTCGGGGCTGAAACAGGAGCCGTCTTGGGCTCAGGCAAATCCAAGAATGTATCCAAAGGATCGGCAGAAGCTTTCCCCGTTGGAACGGGAAGCTTGCCCTCTGTAGCAACAGGTTCGTTTACTGGAGAGGCTATTTCAGGGGAAGCCTCTGGAGCCGCAGGAGCAGAAAGAGAAGCCGATGCCGTTGGTGAAGAAACCACAGATTCCTTCTTCGGAGAGAGTGTCGCTTTTTCCGTCATCTGACCTTCAACGGCCTGAGCCTCTTGAGCTAACGCCACACCAGAGACGGATGCCAACAATGCGGCTACACACACCATCAATACCCGATTGCCAGAGCTCTTCATTTATAGTTCCTCTTGATCTATTCTCTCAAAAAAACCACAGGCCAAAAATCCGACCCGCACCTAAACCCATTCTTTATGATCTTTTTTTCTTTCCAACGCAAGCTTTGCCAAAGAAGAAGGCCAAAAAATCCTTTCTGGCCTTCTTAGTTATAAAAAATAAATAAAACATCAAACCTGTGTTTGCTGTTGTTGAATAAGCTGAACAACATCTTCAACGTGAGTAACACTTGCCACACCATGGAGAACAGCAACATCGTAAGAATTAGATCCGGAACCAGCCCCATCTGGGTCAACACTAATGACCGTATTGCCAGCTTCCGAACGAGCATAGACAAAATCCTCAATCGCCGAAGTCAGATCGTCATAATTCTGAACCAAATTAGAGAGATCCAGGACATCACCCTCTCCTTGATCAAACCCATAAATAGTTACCACCGACTGGCCTTGAGCCACAGAAACATGAACACGATCTTCAACTCCGGAAGATAGGGTTACAGAAGACCCACTCGCAACCGTAACCTCGTTATACACCGTCAAACTTTGAGTTTGAGTCTGACTCTGACTTTGAGAGTGGCTGTCATTAACAAACGTGACACCAATTGTATCAGTCGTATAAGCCAAGTTGTTATCAAAATCCCTTTCCTCTCCCGAGAGGTTCCGCTCTTCTGAAACAGCCGTAACCGTCAAGGTAAGATTACCATTGTATCCAGACGGCGCATTAATTTTAAGGCCAGAAAGCTGGGATGGAGCAAGAACCCAAACCCCATGCGCAGAATCATAAGATCCAGCACTCAGAGTCAGGGCAGACGGAACCCCTTCAATCCGAACTTCTTTGATGACTTCCGACCCATCTACATCCCGCAACGACACAGAAATCGGCAATGAGACAGAAGTAACGCCGATGGCAACTGCATCATCAACATACAGATTTGGCGCATCTGCCACAGCATCCGTAACGACTTTGAAGGATGCCGAAGACTGAGCAGTCAAACCAGAATCTGGATCATAAACCGAAGCCGTCGCTGTCAGAAGGCCCAGCATATCAACATCACTATTGCTTGGCGGGAATACAGCAGGGCCTCTAACAAGACTTTGTCCTGCCGCAAGCGTAATCGTCCAAACTCCTGTCGAGGAATTATAAGATCCACCACTGAGTGCTGTATCAACATACCAGCCAGGTTTGATGCCAGAGACAGAAACTGTCAAGACTTCATCCCCGTCTCCACCCCGCGCACTTGAGGTCATCACCAACTGAACGCCCCGATCTTCGTAAACACACACATCTTGAACATTCAAATTGGGAGTTTGTGGAGGAACAATCCTATCCTGCACCGTTAAGCTAAGATTTGCAGTCGCAGAATCTCCGTCCCGATCAAGAATTTTATAGGCAAAAACATCAGTCCCACCAACAGACAGCGTAGAAACATCGTACGAATAACTTCCATCCGCCCCAATCGTCAGAACCCCGTAAGCCCCAATTACATTGATGTTTCCAGAGGTTGGAACAGCATAAGTCACCCCAGCAAACGTAACAGATTTTACAATGTACCCGGGAGAATCCGCTCCGACTGTATCATTCACAGTCACGTTTCCGGTGACAATATCTTGGCTAGAAAGAACTGTCCTTGAGTCATTCACAGCCACAGGCGCATCGTCTTTGACGCTCACCGTGATCGTCCCGCTCG
>CAYZAR010000015.1:0-8506 GCA_964476455.1 uncultured Micavibrio sp. | reverse complement strand
CCACCCGCCGTAAAGCTGCCCGCCACTGGCGCAACAACCCCAGGTCCATCTGCGCGGTAATCCACGCTGAGTGTCCCAGCAACAGTCTGCGCCGCAGACGGCATCCCCGTTTCATCCACCGTAGCCGCAGCATTTTCCACGCAAGGCTCGGTATCAATATCCGCTACCGTGATGGTCAAGGTTGCACTCGAGCTGTCCCCATCGCGGTCCACGATCTTATACCCAAACACATCACCGCCCACCGAAGAGCCCGTATAGGTGTAAGACCCATCCCGTCCGATGGTCAGATTGCCATGCGCCCCAGCAATGGTCACTGTTCCAGAAGTCGGAACAGCGGTGATGGTGCCGCCAAAGCTCACCTCTTTAACCACATAGCCAGGCTGATCCGCCCCAACTCCGTCATTGCTGGTCACATTCCCAGACACCGACCCAGGCGCACTCGCCAAGGTCGCCGTATCATTCACAGCCACAGGCGCATCGTCTTTGACGCTCACCGTGATCGTCCCGCTCGCCGCATCTCCATCGCTGTCCGTGGCTTTGAACCCGAACCCGAGCGTAATCACATCATTGGCATTGCTGCCATCGGCATGATCCAGTTGGTCAAGCAGCGTAAAGCTATACGTCCCGTTCGCATTCACATCCAAGGTGAACACGGTCAAAGCGCCCGCTTTCCCGATATATTGATTGCCAACCAAGCTCACCACAACCGGAACCCCGTTCGAGCTCAAAGCCCCGCCGAGCAAAGACCCACCCGCCGTAAAGCTGCCCGCCACTGGCGCAACAACCCCAGGTCCATCTGCGCCATAGTCAATAGCAAGAACACCAGAAAGCGTAGATGCACTCGTCCCCAAATCTGTTTCGTCAACAACAAAAAATATGCCGCAACCACATGGGCGATCATCAACATCTTGCACCCCAATCGACAATCTAGCCGAGGCCGTATCCCCATCCTGATCTTGGATCGTGTAGGTAAAGACATCAGAACCCGTGGCTTTGCCCCTTGCCATATAGGTATACGCACCATCTTTGCTAACAGTAAGCACCCCATACGCACCAACGACCGTTGCCGTTCCAACAGATGGAACATCAACAACTATGGCACCAAACTGAACTTTGGTAACACCATGTCCGGGCTCATCATTCCCTATTTTGTCGTTAACTAACACATTTCCACTAACGGCAATATTGGCATCAGCAACAACATTTCCATCGTCATGCGCCATCGGTGCATCGTCGTGAACATTAACCGTAATGGTTCCGTTCACCGTATCTCCATCATTATCAGTCGCCGTCACCCCAAAATGAAGATTAATCACATCATCTGGATCATTTGCATCTGCGTGGTCCAGTGAACCTAACTGTTGAAAAACATAGGTTCCATCTGGATTCAGCGTGAGAGTAAAAATGGTCGTTGTTCCAGCCTGTCCAATGTACTGGTTACCAATCTGACTCACCACAACAGGTACTCCATTCGAGGTCAGAGAACCGCCAGCCACAGACCCCGTTACTGAAAAACTTCCAACCCCCGTTAGAGCAACAGTTCCGGGTCCGTCCGCACGATAATCAACATCAACCGTTCCTCTGACAATCTGAAGGCCAGATTCGTCAACTTGAGTTTCATCAACAGACTGAGGATGATCAACAATCACAGGAATTGTATCAATGTCTTCAACTACTGCATCAAATTGAGCAGAAGAGACATCTCCATCACGATCCACAATCGTATAAGTGAAAACATCCCGCCCAACGCTTGAATTCGCAGAGGTGTAAGTATAAGCACCACTGGAAGAGATCGTCAGCGTTCCGTGGTCTGCCTGGATTGTAACCGTTCCGGAGGTTGGAATCGTTACGGATGTTACGCCAAAGCTTATCATCTTGACGATATGCCCGGGAAGGTCATGACCAACAGAATCGTTATCCGTCACATTTCCAGACACCGTTAAAGTAATTGGATCAACAACAGCTTCGTCATAACGAGCAAGCGGGGCATCATCAACTACCCCAACCACAAGTGTGGTCGAAACCCCATCTCCATCGCTATCAGTGGCTTCAACAGCAAAAGAAAGAGTGATAACATCATTCGCATTTGCACCATCAGCATGGTCAAGAGCGGCAAACTGAGTATAAACATAGTGTCCCGTTGCTGCATCAAGCGTGACAGTAAACACCGTGTTTCCACCCGCCACGCCCGTATAAGTGGTCCCTGTATGCGAAACAACCACGGGAACTCCACTGGAGGTCAAAGACCCGCCCAGCAACGATCCGCCCGCCGTAAAGGTAGAACCAAAAGCGAAACTCCCCGGCCCATCAGCTTTGAAATCAGCAACAATATCACCAGAAACTGTAACAGTCGGAGACATATTTGTCTCATCAACCTGAGAAGATGCTCCAGTTATGGTCGGTAATGTGTCAAGATCGTTCACGGTTACTGACAAGCTCGCGCTTGAAGGATCTCCATCATAATCAACCATTGTGTAGGAGAAAATATCAGACCCCAAAGCGGTATTCAAAGACGTGTAGCTGTAAGTTCCATCAGAAGAAATGGACAACGTGCCATATACACCCGTAATAAGTACACTCCCCGCAGCAGGCACATCGTAAACCACACCCGCAAAGGTCACCGAAACCACTTTGCCGTGACCATCATTCCCGCTTTGGTCATTAGTAAGAACATTTCCTGAAACCGTGAGGGGCAAAGATCCCACAAAGGCTGAGTCATCAAGAGCCACAGGACCGTCATCCAGAACAGCAATACTGATCGTTGTTGTTCCAACATCTCCATCGCTATCTGTACCCGTTACACCAAAAGTCAGCGTAATGGAATCATTAGGATTTGTTTTATCGGCGTGGTCTAAGGCTTTAAATTGTGTAAAGGAGTAAGCTCCAGTTACCGGGTCAATCACCAGGGTAAAAACCGTCCCGCTCGAGATTGCCCCCGTATAGGTATTGCCAACCAGAGTTACCGTGACAGCTTCACCCCCAGAGGCCAAAACTCCCCCCAACAGGGAACCACTGGATAGAAAGCTCGTGCTAAAGCCAAAAGCTCCCGGCCCATCTCCGCCAAAATCAGCGGACACCGATCCAGACACCGAGCCAAGCGTCGTTTCATCAACCACCTGCTCAGAACCAGAAAGAGACGGCTTATAATCAACAGGAGTAGGAGCCCCGACAAGACCAACTAAATTAGGAATTGTCTGCGAACGGGGAGCCTCGTAACGAAGAGCAGTCGGCGCAATCGGACCAATCGGGTTTTTCCCGTCCAAAGAAACCGAATCAAGCGATGAACTGAAGCCGTATCCACGACTTGGTGCATTACCTCCAGCGTCTCCGGCGGCCGGCTCTACATTCGCAACCGCAGATTCTTCTCCGGCAGCAGGTTCAATGTCTGCCACAGACTGTTTCTTAACCGCAGAGTACTTTGCAGTCCCAGCCTCTTGTTCAAAGGGATCTTCTTCGCCCGCAGCAGGCTCAATGTTGGGTACAGTTTGACGCCCCGCCAACTCAGGGTTTCCGGTTTCAATATTCTGAGCCACAGTTGGAATCTCAACCAGCTTGCAAGATGTCAACAAAGCTGATGTATCCACTGTCGAACCGTCAGCCAAGGTCATAACCGGAGGAAGCTCGGACTGAGAGGCCGAGAAATAATTATTGAGTATCAGAACCCCCCCATCCCTGAAGGTCAAAATAAGGTTTTGCCCAGCTTGAGCAGCACTCACCGTATCGGAAAGTTCAAAACCCAATTTGTATTCACGACCTGCCTCAACAGTGTATTCAGATATCTGTCCAGCCTTGGGCTCCATAAAGGCAACAACATCACCTCCTGCATTTTGCACAGCAAAAGCCACCGGCCCTTCAGCCAATTGTGCCTTCAATTCATCTGGATAAATGATGGTGTTATCAGACAGTTGAATCAACGTGTCTCGCCCACAAGATTGCGCAGAATTGGCCAGTTCTTCAAAGTTTTCAACGATGACTTTCGAACCATCCAAAAAGGAGATTTCTAGTTCTCCTTTTGGCAGCAAGCGCATAGAAGAAATTGATTCCTGAGGGAAAGAAAGCGTATTGACCTGACCAGGCTCCAGAAGGATAGGAAGATCAAAAACCTTATTTGCAGCTCCGGTTTGGGTAGCACTAAAATCTTTAGGCATAGCTAACTCCCTCTATGCAACATGAAAAAACATAACCAGCTTTATACGAGATGATTATGACGATTTGTGTTTAACAAGTCCATAAAATGTATGTGACAAAATTTATATGCTTTTTTTTTCATACAGTCAAATAAATTATGTTAATGATAGTTTTGTCAAGCTCACGACCCTAAGAGGACATATTTCGCGTCCATAAACTCGGTTAAACCGTTAGGTCCCCCTTCTCTGCCAAATCCGGAGGCTTTGCGCCCCCCGAAAGGAATGGCGGCATTTGACAAAATAGATTCATTAACTGCCACCATTCCATATTCAAGGGCTGAAGAAACCCGCAAGCATTGCCCAAGATCTGAGCTATAGAAATAGGCAGCAAGACCATAATTCGAAGCGTTAGCAAGAGCTATTCCCTCCTCCTCGGTTCCAAAACGAAATATCCCAGCAACCGGACCAAAGGTTTCCTCAGAAAACAAACGGCAAGCGGGGGTCAAATTTGCCAAAACCGTTGGGGTAAAGAAAAGCGTGTTCGCTTTCCTTCCTCCTCCCACCACCAAAGATCCTCCAGATGCTAACGCATCCGAAATATGCGCAGATACCTTCTGAACGGCCTCTTCTCCAATCAAAGGGCCAATCTGACTCTCAGGACTCAGACCTTCCCCCATTTTAAGAGCCTTGGTTTTTTCAGCCAAAAGCTCGACAAACTGGTCGTAAACCTCCGCCTGAACCAGAAATCTGTTTGCACAGATACAAGTCTGGCCCGCATTCCGAAACTTGCTTCGCACCGCTCCAGACACGGCCAACTCAAGATCGGCTGTGTTAAACACAAGGAAGGGGGCGTTTCCCCCAAGTTCCAACGATATTCTTTTAACCCCTTCAGCCGCATATCCCATGAGAACTTTTCCAACCTCAGTGGAGCCAGTAAACGATATTTTTTGCACAGCAGAGTGACGACAAAGGACCGCCCCAACCGCAGGGGCGCGATCCCCAGAACAAGGAAAAATACTTAAAACCCCTTGCGGGATTCCTGCCCGCAGAGCAAGTCCCCCTAAGGCTAACGCAGAAAGAGGCGTGGCTTCCGCCGGTTTTAGCACAACAGCGCAACCCGCCGCCAAAGCCGGAGCAACTTTGCGAGCAACCATAGAGGATGGAAAATTCCACGGCGTAATAGCAACACAGACACCAACTGGCTCTGGTATTGTTAAAATTCTTGTTCCCTGCTTGAACTCAGGAATAACCTGACCATAGGCTCTTTTGGCTTCTTCTGCCGCCCAGACTATTGCTTCAACGGACCCCCTGATCTCCGCCCGCGCTTCCGCCAAAGGATTCCCTTGTTCTAGAGTCAGCAAAACCGACAACGGCTCAAGATGTTCCTCGACCATATCCGCCCATCTTTTGAGAAGATCCGACCGCTCATTGGCAGTTTGCTCCTTCCATGACAAGAAGGCCGCTGCCGCTGAGCAAATCATCCTTTCCGCTTCTTCGGGACTGCCATTCAGAACATGGGCCAAACACTCTCCCGTCGCAGGGTTTCTCACAGGAAACCTTAAATAATCCCCAGTGTTCGGATCGCAATCGTCAAAACAGGCCAAAGGAAGCAAGAGGGCCTTTATTGATTCTGGTAAATATTTCATTCTTAAAAAACCCTCCAAAAGGCGCAACGAACAAGAGACTTCTCTGCACAATTCCAACTCTATTACTTTCTGGAAACAATACAATCATTTGCACAACCTTTTACTCTCCTGCCTCATTTTTGACTCGACTTTTCTGCACAAAGTAGTGCAATCTCCCCTATGTAACGTGACCTTTGCCGCTTTCGGGTGGTGTTTTTTGGACAGGTCCTTTCGAGGAACGTTCAGAAAGCGGTTGGTTACAATTGAAAACGGTTGGTTTCCGTTTTCAGGAGAAATGTCTTTTCAGGTCCGCTACGACTGCCGAACATTCGGTTTAGGCCAGATATTCGGTAAGACTTTTCTCAAAAGATGCAGGAGCCTGACCCCCTCCGATGTAGCCTGTAACCCGTCGTAATGGACGATAAAACATATCAATAGGCAACATCGGTTCCGTGAGGACGATAAAAAGCGGGGATTGGGTGGTGAGTGCCTCTTGAACTAGCTGGCAAACCGCGATTTGCTAGCTGCGTGGGAAGTCACCACGATAAAAATGTATCCTTGGACGGATACCACGTTGAGCAAAAAAGACCTCGCGAGTTGCTTTTGTTCGGCAGGGACGGTAGCAAATGACGAAAAATCGGTTTTATAACTCGTATGGGTTGCAAAAATTTGATTTGACTCATAAATTCCAAAATGGATCCCGGTACGATCCTTGTGCCACCCGGACAAACCGTGTGGTAGGAGGGTGTAGTACCGGGGTCTTTTTTTGTCTGTCACGAAAAAAGGGAATGTGGTAGCCTTGGAAAAGAAACATATTTTTATTATGCAATAAACTTACACCCTTTTACTCCACATAATGTCTATCAGGCTTAACAGACTCACATTTTTAGTCGTCGAGGACATTCTCCCGATGCGGAATTTGCTGGTGTCCGTTTTGGAATCTATGGGAGCAGAAAAAGTTATCACCGCAGAACACGGAGGAGATGGGTTTGCCCGGTTCCTAAAGAGCAAGCCTGATGTTGTCATAACCGACTGGCTTATGGAACCAGTAGATGGGATGACTTTAATCAAGAACATTCGTACTCACCCTTCTTCTACCAACCGAACGGTTCCCATCATCCTTATCACCGGTTACAGCGCAGCTAGCCGAGTTAAGCAAGCCAGAGATATAGGGGTTACTGAGTTTCTGGTAAAACCTTTTACCGGAGGCGACCTCGCCAAGCGAATTGCCCACATCATTAACAAACCACGCGACTTTGTACAAACACCCAAGTATTTTGGTCCAGATCGCAGACGAAAAAAGGGAGATGAGTACCAAGGCCCCCAAAAGAGGGGTTCAGAAAAAAGCAAAGAACAAAAACCAAAAGACCCTTGGGAAATTAGTATTTAGTAAGCTTTTTGCCTTAGAGTTCAAAGACCATGAGTAACCACCCTAAAAACGGACAAGCAAAGATTATCAAGGCCGATAAAGACCTCCGGATCAAAGCCGGCAGCGGAGAGCTAGAAGCCTCAAAAATTAAGCGTGCGGAGGAAACGATTGAGTCCAACACCCATGACTTCGTTCCAACGGCTCAGGAATTTCTCAAACGCCTAGAAAATGGTATCAGCGCAGCGCAAAAAGGAAACGGCCTAGAAGCGGACTTAATTGCCGGCATGACGAGACCCGTCATGGAGCTCAAGGCCAATGCGCAAATGTTCAAGTATGATCTCGTTTCCATTTTGGCCAATGTAATGCTGGGGTTTCTGGAACACATCCAAAGCTTGGACAAAGATGCCATAGATATCGTAGAGGCTCACCACAAAACGATCAGTCTCATCATCCACAAACGTATGACGGGAGACAGTGGTAGCAACGGGGCACTGCTAAAAACGGAACTAGAAGATGCCATTCAAAGGTACTTCATCAAGCTTGCCCGCAAAAAGGCCGAAGCTTAGATTTTTTATCAATAGTCAATGCGCATAAGGTAAAGCCCATCAGGTGGACAAGTCGGCCCCCCCGCTCTGCGGTCTTTTGCCTCAAGTGCTGTTTTGACTTGCTGGGCGGGCCATTTCCCATCCCCGACCAGAACCAGCGTGCCCACCATATTCCGCACCTGATGGTGCAAAAAAGAGCGTGCTTCAGCATGAATTAGAATCTCCCGCCCGTGTTCAAGATCAATCTCTTCAATTTCAAGCCGCTCAAGGCTTCTAATAGGAGATTTTGCCTGACACTCTGTAGCCCGAAAGCTTGTAAAGTCATGCTGCCCCAAGAGAAAGGCCGCCCCTGCACGCATAGCCTCAACATCCAGATCACGCCGAATATGCCACATCATATCTTGGTCAAAAGTCGGCGGAGCCACCCGATTAAGAATGCGGTAAGTGTAGAGTTTATTAACAGCCCCATGGCGAGCATGAAACGTATCAAGAACAGGATCCGCCGCAAGAATAGAAATGGCTTCCCCACGCAGATATGCATTTAGAGCCCGAGCCACAACAGCTCCAGAAAGCGGCCTCGCCCCATAATCGAGATCAAAATGCGCCACTTGTCCCCGCGCATGAACGCCGGCATCTGTCCGCCCGGCAACGTGCAAACGAACATTCTGCTGACAAAACCCAAACAGAGCTTCTTCGATCTTTTGCTGAACAGAGGACGCTCCTGCCTGTCGTTGCCAACCAGCATAGGGAGTTCCCTTATATTCGATGAGAAGTTTCCAGCGTATCATACCTGCCAGAAATAAAGCCTCCCCTTTGAAACAGCAAGGAGACTCTTCACTT
>CAYZAR010000014.1:0-16742 GCA_964476455.1 uncultured Micavibrio sp. | reverse complement strand
CAAGAAACGATCTGACTCCAGCTCACTCTTTTCTGTGCTGCCAAAGAGTTTGAGCTGAATATAGCTGAGGGCGCGTGTAAAACTCAAACTGCCCTTGGTTGCATTGTAATCAACTGTGTCGCCTCCTTCTTGGTCTTCCCCTGCCCCACGCCCGTAATGTTTGCGGTTCCGTTCCAACCCTCCCACGACATAAGTTTCATAGGCAATGTCATATTGACCAGATAACAAGAAACCGTAATCGGTGTAGTCTTTGTGGCTGTATCTTTTATAGGAAGCCTTTTCAGCCTTTGTTCCGAAATAAAGCGAATGGCGATTCCAGTTGGTTTGCACCGCAAGGCCCGGCTCAAACACCGTTACCATATCGGAAGATGTATTGTTTTTGCTTAGGAAAATATTGTCGTGAATGTTTGTTTCTACCTTAACCCCGGGGGAGATCATAAATCCTCCCAAAGGAATACCAATCGTGGATTGGTCAGAAATTTTCGAAGGTGGCAGAGAAAGAATATTGTCCGGAGAGGTTGGCTGAGCCCACACAGGCGAAGAAGAAAGAGATAAGACACCGACAACAAGCAGCAGCATCCGCCGGGGGTGAGCCTCTAGGCCAGATTTGAACAACCGCCCCAAAGCAATTCCCAACACGACCCCGAGGCAATTGGCAAGAGCGTCACGGACGGAAGCTTGCCGACCGCCGATAATATCTTGCAAAACCTCGTTCAGAACTCCCATTAACATCAATAAAAATCCGGTTATAAGATGAGCCCGCAAAGAAGATAAAAGAACAACCGGAATCACCATTAAAAAACTATAAGCAAGAACGTGAAGCAGCTTATCTGACTCATTTGGCGTTGTAATAAGGTGCGGAACGAGAGAAAGCCCAGCGACAAGAGCAATCATCACAACCCAAAGAAAATGAGAAGCTCTTCTCATCCCCCTATCCCCTTACGCGGCTTGGCCAATATTTGGCAACAAGAAATCAGATCCCACAGCACCTTCTTTGTATTTCTCAATATCAACACGGTTTAAGACGACTCCTAGAACGGGAACCGCATAGGTTTTGAGTAATGCCAACATACCAGACATATCCTGCTTGGACGTTTTCATCCACTCAGTCACAACGATAACACCATCTGCCTGATTGGCAATAGCCCCAGCTTCAGAATGTGCCAAAATTGGTCCGGTATCTACCAAAATATAACCATAAGTCTTTTTCAATTCGGCGAACAATTCATGCATCCGCTCAAAATGGATTGGCCCCATATCCTGTCCAGTTTTTCCGCCGCGTAAAATGGCAAGACCGTTTGGATCCCGTGCAATAGCCTCAGCCAAAGAAGAGCGTCCAGATAAAACATCAGCAAGGCTGGCTCCACCGCTGCCTTTCAACATAGTCGTCAAACTTGGCTTAAGGAAATCAGCATCAATCACGATAACTTTGTGTCCTTGAGCCATCAAAGAATACGCCAGAGCCGTAACCAGCGTGGTTCTCCCCTCTTTGGGCAGAGCAGACGTCACCAAAACAGCCTTAGCCGGAGTGCCAAACAATCCCGCCATATATATTCGTTTGACGGCTTCCTTAAAAGTTGAGTTCTGGACAGACCGCGCCGCCATCAAAGGATTGTCAACTTTTGGCAGAATACCCAATGGACGAACACCCAATTTCCGTACGTCTTCGTAGTTGGCAAGACCAGAACTCAAAATTTCTGAGATAAAGACAACTGCGAGAGCAAAACTTCCTGCAAACACGAGGTTGACAATCATCAAGAGGGTTTTCCCGGGCTTGACCGGATAAAGCGGAGCCACAGCCGCCGAGACCACAACAGCATCTGGCCGCGCAAAACTGACCTGTGATTGCAAGTTTTCGTAGTTATTCAAAAACCCATCAAGAAGTTTCTGACTAGCATCTTGCTCGACCACAAGGCTTTTAAGTGTCACCAACTTGACCCGCATGTTATCAGCTTGTCTTTTCAAAGCCTCAAGACGTTCTTGCAACATAGCTTCTTGAGCCTCTGTCGCTTTCAGGTCATTGAGCAGCGAGACTTTAATATTGCTTATTTCGGTTTTAATGGCACCTTCGACTTGGCCATACTGGCTAGAGGCGGCACGAAGCCCGGGGTGATTAGGGCCATAGCGTGAACTCAACCCCTGCATTTGCTGACCGGCGAGACTCTTTTGTTCCTTGAGGTGTTGAATGAGAGGAGAACTGACCACATCGCCAATTGCATCTGGAGTTCCCTCTTTTTCAGCGACTTCAATGGCTTTTAGCTTAGCTTGTAAATCAAACTTATGAACCTGCACTGGGGCAATTTGATTGGAAATGTCCGAAATCTGCTGGTAAACCAGTTCTTGGGAATCCTTGCCGACGGCTAAATCTTCCTTGGCGCGAAATTCGTTTACGGCTTGGGACTTTTGAATGACATCCGCCTTGAGGTCTTTAACCTTGGTTTCGAACCACTCGCGCAATTGCTCAACACGTTGCCGCTTAAAATCTATCTGGGATTCAAGATAAGCCTGCACATGGGCGTTAGCAATTTGCGCTGCTTTTTCTGGGTCTTTATCTTTGTAGGAAACTTCAATGACCCGCGACAAGCCTTGGGGATAAACGGAAAGATTCTTGGTGAAAGTTGCAAGCATCTTTTTAGGATCAGACGCAACCTCAGCAAACTCTGGAAATTGGCTTATATCCAGCTTCTTAAGGGTCAATGCCGCCAAGCTTGGGGAAGAAAGCATTTTAATTTCAGTTTGAACTGTTAACTCGCTGAACTTGTTTCCTTCGGTGACATCGTTAAAATCTGCCAGCTTGACAGTCTTGTCCTCAATCATCACCGAGGAAGAGGCGGCATAATAAGTCGGGCGCGTCAAGACAACCAAAGTTCCCAGCAAAAAAGTTACGGCCCCAACCGTGACAATCATTCGGCGGCGACGCCAAAGGATCAGGAAAATGTCCCGAATGTCCGGAAGTGTATCCATCGCGGGAGAAAATTCATCGTTTTGCATTTGTAAGGAAACCCTTGCCTAAGTTCTTATTCTATTAAGCCAGCCCACCCATCACCAAGGCTGGATTTTTCAGGGTTTTTTGTATAATCCCCAAAGAAAATAGGCAAGAAGTTTAACCATCTTCTCCCATAAGATTGTAAAAAACTTGCTTTTTTCTCAAGGGCTCGTTACGGATAGCCCGTTCCACTTTCGATTTCTGGACTTGAATTATGTCGTTGACACCATCTTCTACCGCTGAAAACCCTCGCAAACGGGTTCTGGTTCTGATCGGAACCCGCCCCGAAGCCATTAAAATGGCTCCAGTTATCAAAGCGTTGCACCGTCAAGGTGAAACCGAAGTCGTGGTTTGCGCGACTGGACAGCATACGGATATGGTTTTCCCGCTTCTTGATTGGTTTGGCGTCTCCCGCGACTTCACGCTTGACGTGATGAGCCACCAACAGCCTCTTTCTCACCTTGCAGGCCGCCTACTTTCTGGTCTTCACGACGTAATTGAAGAAGTTAACCCCGATGTGGTCATGGCTCAAGGCGATACAACCTCAGCTTTTATTGGCTGCTTGGCGGCCTATTACAGTTACGATCATTTCTGGAAAAACCAGCTCCGCAGCACTCCCATTGAAATTGCCCATGTCGAAGCTGGATTACGGACTGGGAACAACTATTCCCCCTATCCAGAAGAAATCAACCGCCGCTTGATGGGCCACATGGCCCATTGGAATTTTGCTCCCACGCTGGAATCTGCGGCAGCTCTCCACCGTGAAGGGATTAAGACCAATGTCTTTGTGACAGGGAACACGGTGATTGATGCTCTGTTTGAAACTCGCGATCTGGTTGCCAAAAGCGGCCTTGATCCTGTCCCGTTTATTCCTCAAGGCGAAAAAATCGTTCTTGTAACCAGTCACCGCCGCGAGAACTATGGCGAAGGGCTCAAAGAAATTTGCGCAGCGATTAAGGCCTTGGCCCTTCGTTATGCCGATCAGAATTACCATTTTGTGTATCCAGTTCACCTGAACCAGCACGTTCAGAAACCCGTTCATGAGCTTTTGGGTGGCCTTTCTAATGTTCATCTTATTGCCCCGCAGGGCTATCCAGAATTTGTGGCTCTCATGGCCCGTAGCCACCTGATCTTGACTGATTCCGGCGGCGTACAGGAAGAAGGGCCTTCTTTGGCCAAGCCTGTTCTTGTCATGCGTGACAATACCGAACGCCCTGAAGCCATTACGGCGGGAACAGCTCGTCTGGTAGGCCCTCGAACAAATAGCATCATCGCCGAAACTTGCGCTTTGCTGGATAACCCTCTTCTTTACAACCGCATGGCTCATACGGCCAACCCCTACGGAGACGGCAAAGCGAGCCAGCGCATTGTAAATCTTTTGCGCGGTGGCAAGGCCGATGACAATACGTTCATCTATAACCCCGACCAGTCTTAATAAAGAAAGCTCTCTCCCGCCATGTCCACCGTGATTGATCCATCTGCCTATCTGCAAAACCCCACCAAGCGTTTTACTTTTCTCGGGGCTCCGATGGATGGCCTCACCATGAGCGAAACCTTGGCGATTGCCGAACACTGTATGAAAACGCGCACACGGCTTCAACACGTTGTCGTCAATGTTGCCAAGCTTGTAAATATGCAATCTGATAAAGCCTTGTGCGAAGACGTAAGCGGCAGCGACCTGATTAACATTGATGGCATGGGTGTTGTCTGGGGAGCGCGCCTGTGTGGTCACATCGTCCCCGAACGGGTCAGCGGCGTTGACATCATGGAACATCTTTTGAAACTCTGCGCCGAGAAAGGCTATCGCCCTTATTTCTTTGGAGCGAAACAAGAGGTTCTGGAACAGGCCGTCCGCAATATTCAAGCTCAATATCCAACCATTGAGATTGCGGGCTACCGCAACGGATATTTCAAACCCGAAGAAGAAGCCAGACTTATTCAAGATATTGCCGATACCAAGGCAGATTGCTTGTTTATTGCCATTTCCAGCCCTACCAAAGAACGCCTATTGGCTCAATATAAGGACACCATCAATGTTCCCTTCTTGATGGGAGTTGGGGGGTCTATTGACATTAAAGCTGGGCTTACCAAACGCGCTCCGCTCTGGATGCAGAAATTCGGCCTAGAGTGGCTTTACCGTATTTTGCAGGAACCTCGGCGAATGTTCATGCGCTATTGGACCACCAACCGCAAATATGCCGGTCTGCTTTGGAAGGAATGGTGTCAGTTCAGAGGCGGCGCAAAAACCGTATAATCATGTCCGCCCATCTATCTTGATCCTGAACACTCAAGAGCTTTTTGACGTTTATTTCGAGGGCCACCCCAGCGGTCCCGTTCTTTTGCTGGTGCATTTCGATGGAACCTGATTTGAGTTTCTTCAGATCATACGGGTAGTTATGCGCGAAAGAATAATCCGTTTCCGTTTTCAAAAAAACATCCAGCTTTTCAAGCAAAGGGTTTTCTCTCGTGTAAAGTATCCCAACATCCACCTCGGTAAAAGGCGCATCCTCTTTCGCCATCGCTTTTTGGGCAACATCCGGTGTGTAGGAATGTATGGTCAAAAGAGAAACTCCTTTTCCGTCCGTGTTCAAATTCTGCGCAATGCGCTTTTCCACCTGATTATGAAACGGCCAATAATAGAGGTCCAAACGCCGCTGTTTTTCGGCCTCAGATAGACCCTTGTTTTTCGGCACATCCACGCCGTGTTGAGTCTCGCAAAATAACTGTGGGTGGTCCGTGGAACGATTCAGATCAACCAGAATACGCGATTGCCGGCCCATGATAGCGGGCAATCCCAACTCTTTGGCGGCGCGAAACAGAATCCTCCGCACGCCTCTGTCCCCGCCAAAATTAGGATCACGACGAAAGACAAGAGGATCAACACCCATTTTATTATAGGATTCAGGAATCCCAAACCCTGCGTGCTCTCCCAGCAAAATCAGGGAAGAGCGGGATTGTGGGTTTAGCTCAATAAAACTTTTTGACGTCATTTATATCATCCTTAAGTCGGGGATCGGCGCAGGGCCTCTACAAGTTTTTGATCGTCCATAGAGCGATACCGACTTGTCAGGGGAACAAAATCAGGTGACAAAAAGGGCACAATCGCAAGGGCCGCAGGACTGCCCTCTGCGAAAGTCTCTTGCACCAGTTCCTTTATGGCACGAAGAAAATCTCGCATGGTTCCTGACCCAAAGCTCATCTTATCCAGATTGCCTGTATTTTCAACAGCACGCGCACGGTTTTGCGAAAGAAGAGCGTAATCTTCTATAAAAAAGCCCTTGAATCCAAAATCTTTTAGAATTTTCTCTAGCGCGAGAGCAGAACGCTCCGTCCCGATCACTCCACCGATTAAGGCTGTGGCCGCCGCCATATGGGCCGGACCTGAATCTGGCGTACGAAATTCCAAACGCCGTCCTCCCTCTGGCAGAGGTTTGAATTTAATGTCGGGATATAAAAAACTCTCGGCAAGAGCAAAATTTCTCTCGGTCTGCAACCCTTCGCTGGCCAGATCGTTAAAAGTTTTGCTCAAAGAGCCTGTGCCAGATGCGCCAAGCATCATATGCCCTTCCCGATCATAATAATACAGCAGGGGGGCGTTGCAAATTTCCCCTATGTGCCGCTGTATTAAATCGTCTCCATCTGTCACCGCTTGCAGATAGTTCGGAAGGCCGGATTCATGAGTGGGATAGGCTCTATAAAAGACACTGCGAATATGCTCGGAATAAGTTTTTCCATCGGCGCGACCTGTGTCAGAAGCGAATAAAGCAATCAAAACAGGGGAAAGAGCATGACCGAGGTAAAGCGTGCGGTATAGATCTTGAGGGGTAGAGTACGTCAAGCTAACTTGCGCACTGGCAGTCAAAAACCCAATTTTCAAAGCATCCAGAGGAAGTCCTGTTCGCACAGCCTCAACCATATCAACAACTCTCTCGCGGCCGATCATTTTCTCTTCGGCCTCGCCCACGGTCGTAAACGGCGCAACCGAAGATGGAAGAACCAACACGCCACTCTCTGCCGCAACCGCATGGATCCGCTTTTCCGCATCACTGGCTTTGACAATCAGGCCATTCAAATCTGATAGGTCATAAGGGCAGGACGCATATTCGATCACCCCTGCCGCTTCGGTATGTATAGGAAGCCTGTTGTCCTCAGATAGTCTCTGATATAACTGCATAATCTCTTCTCTGCCCGCATACTTGAAGCCCTTTTGAGAGACGATGATATATTCACCCTCCACTCCAATACTGCGCTGAGGGGTCCCTGCCCCTGAGAATGCCGTCAAAATTTTGCCAAAATCAATATTGGCTGAATCTGCTGCAATGCTTATGTCCGTCATGATGTTGTTCCTTTAGTGGCCTGAAAAACACGGCCAGAAAAAATGCCAAATAGTTTGTAAAATGAGAAAAAGGAATGATGGGCCTATGCCCAGAGACACCAAACGGACACTGCGCTTTGACAGGTTTCTTCAACAAAAGATGTCTGGGTCAAATTCTTCATGATAGGAGTAAGATAGATAAAACTCTCTCCTTCTGTCAAGTAAAAAATTGAGCCTGTCTTTCTTTTGCTCGTCTATTTCACCTGCAAATCGAGTTCTTCCAAGCGTTTGATCTCATCGCGCAGACGCGCAGCTTCCTCAAATTCCAAATTGGAAGCGGCCAAGCGCATTTGATCTTCCATCTTCTTGATCTGTTTTTGAAACGCCTTAGGATTGCTAAACAGTTCCTGATCTTGATCCGAAAACCCTGCCGCTACGGCCAGATCCACGTGATCGCCGCGCTCATAGACACTGCTCATCACATCATGAATGGCTCGTTTGATGCTTTCAGGGGTAATATTGTGTTCCGTGTTATAGGCCAGTTGTTTTTCGCGGCGACGGTCTGTCTCTTCTAAGGCAAGCTTCATGCTTCCCGTTATGTTGTCGGCATAGAGGATGGCTTTGCCATCAATGTTACGGGCAGCCCGCCCGATGGTTTGAATGAGAGAAGTCCGTGAACGAAGAAAACCCTCTTTATCCGCATCTAAAATAGCCACCAACATACATTCAGGAATATCAAGTCCTTCGCGCAGAAGATTAATTCCGACTAGAACATCAAAATCTCCCAAACGTAATCCGCGTAGAATTTCAATCCGCTCAAGCGTGTCCACATCCGAGTGCAGATAGCGAACTTTGACCCCGTGATCTGCCAAATACTCGGTTAAAGCCTCAGCCATTTTTTTGGTCAGGGTTGTCACCAACACCCGTCCTCCTTTCTTGCTGATGCGGTGACACTCTTGCATCAGATCATCAACTTGGTTTTGCGTGGGGCGAATTTCAACAGGCGGATCAATAAGACCCGTAGGACGCACGACCTGTTCAGCAAATTGTCCGCTCGTTTGTTCCAACTCCCATGTCCCGGGGGTTGCCGAAACATAAATAGTCTGGGGCCGCATCCGGTTCCATTCCTCAAATTTCAACGGGCGGTTATCCAGCGCGGAGGGCAAACGAAACCCGTAATCCGCCAAGGTTACCTTGCGGGCGCGGTCCCCGTTATACATGGCATTGAGCTGGCCGATCATCACATGACTCTCGTCTATGAACAACAAAGCATCTTTCGGAAGATATTCAAACAGAGTCGGAGGAGGTTCGCCCGCTGCGCGTCCGGTCAGATAGCGGGAATAATTTTCAATGCCCTGACACATCCCCGTTGCGGCGAGCATCTCAAGGTCAAACGTGACCCGTTGCTCCAATCGCTGCGCTTCGAGTAATTTTCCTTCTTGTCTAAATTCTTCAAGCCTTGTTTTCAAATCTTTTTTAATCTGGCCCATTGCCTGCGCAATCGTCGGGCCCGGCGTGATATAGTGGGTGTTCGCATAGACCCGCACAGCGTCCATCGTAATGAATTTTTGTCCGGTCAAGGGATCAAACTCCGTAATGGTTTCGACCTCGTCCCCGAACAGAGAAAACCGCCAAGCTCTATCTTCAAAGTGAACGGGAAAAAGCTCAACCGTATCGCCGCGCACGCGGAAACTGCCCCGTTCAAAGGCAATATCGTTGCGCTTGTATTGAAGCTCGATCAGCTTGGCAATCAGCTCTTGCCGATCCAGTATTTGCCCCTTTTTCACCTCAAAGGTCATGGCATAGTAATCTTCTTTGGACCCAATGCCGTAAATGCAAGAGACCGAGGCAACAATAATCACATCTTTTCGTTCGAACAAAGACCGCGTGGCGGCGTGGCGCATCCGGTCAATCTGTTCGTTGATGGTGGATTCTTTTTCAATGTAAAGATCGGTGCGCGGGACATAGGCTTCGGGTTGATAGTAATCATAGTAAGATACGAAATATTCCACTGCGTTTTCGGGGAAGAAAGATTTCATCTCCGCGTAAAGCTGGGCGGCCAAGGTTTTATTGTGCGTGAGGATCAGCGCAGGCCGTCCTGTCGTTTCAATGACATGGGCCATGGTGAAGGTCTTGCCCGACCCTGTTACCCCCAACAACACTTGATCGGACAGCCCTTCTTCCAGACCATTCACCAATTGACGAATGGCCGCCGGTTGGTCTCCGGCGGGTTTGTAATCCGAATGGATTTTGAAAGGGGTTTCTGTCATCGCACCGCGCACTCCTCCCCTTTAGCTATAAGACATTCACAGGAAAATGAACAGAGAGGGTGTGAAAAACTTGCAAAGTTCTGTTAGATTAGAATGAGAAAAAGTATGATTATTCCTTGAATAAAGCAAAGACAATGACGTGATAAAAAAATTTGCTATGTTTTTTGTTTTGTTGCTTGCCATTTCTGCCTTTGAGCTTCATCCGGCAGTTGGGCAGGGGCGCGCCATTATCCCCGAAGATGTGTATACAGGAAAAACCTGCGATTGTTTGTGCATACTCGCATCCCGTCCTTGGTATAGTTCTTTCAATTATTGGTTTTGGACCTTCTTTATGATGGCACCTTTGTGTGCATTTTTTCTTCCTCCCCAGGCAACGAAACGACAAAAAATTCTTACTGCTGTCTCTTGCTTTTGTATTAGCTATCTATTTTTTAATCTGTCAGTACATCTATCATGGGACATTCGAAATGCACCTTTTGTCGTTAGCTCTAATCTGGGAATTGCCGATCAAAAAACATGGGACATGGAATGTGCCAATATTGCGGATGGTGCGAGCATGGTATTCGCGATGTTTCTTGGGTGGATACCAACAGCCATTTACACGTGCTTTTGGTTTTGGGTCAGGTATAAAATCGTTCCGTTTCGAAGGAACAAAAAACCACATCTATCTTGATGCCTCAATTGTACCTGTCACCTTTGTGAGCCAGCGGTCTACGATATCGTAGCTTGTTCCACCAACCTCGGTATAAGGATCAGCATTTTTAGAGGAAGATGCCCCGGTCTGGCTTTCTCGCATACTCAAAGGATCTGTGAATTGGTCGAAGAATAGATATTCGACCTGCGCATCTACAATTAGGATTGTACCATTTTTGACGATTCTTCCTGTAATATTTCCCTTAAGCGTTGAATTTCCAAGTGAAAATGATATATCCCCAAAATCATACGATCTAGCGAAAGAGTCGTATAGTTCGCCATTTTCTGTTGTCATTGCCTTATTCTCGATTTGCGTTTCTACGCGGGGAAAAATTTCAGAACGCGCATGATCTACGATTCCTGAAAGAAGGCCAATTTCAGATAGGCTAACAGCTTTTCCGCCGCCATTGTAAAAATGCTTAACAAAATCAGTCCAACCCCATTTAGAGAGATTTTGAACCGGACTGATGACAGTTTGTGTCAGTCCGGTGGCTTGATTTACAGGCTCCGCCCAGCAGCGGCAATTGAAATCATCGCCCGGGTCTGGTGCATCGCTCCATGCACGCATTTTTCGATTATACTGCGCGTGCGCCGCCCGAACTTTACCGTCCTCCACCGTACGCCAGATATAGAACCCATCAGGCTCTTTTTGGCTCAGCTGATTGAGGCGTTTGATCGTTTCATCTTCTGGTTTGGCCGTGCCAGTTGCTGGCAAATTATAATCGCGCTGAAAGTCTCTTAAGGCGTCAAAGATTTCAGCATCAGGAATGCCAGTGACGCCCGTTTTTTCAAATGGTTGGTAATAACCCAAACGGTTCAGAACTTTTTTAAGTTGGCGTACGTCGAATTCATCCACCGCGCTGTTCCGCGCGAAGGGCTTTGAGAGTTGAATGGTCATGGGGAACTCCTTGTTCAGAAACACAAAAAAAGTGCTGCGGACAGAGTCCGAGCACTTTATGGGTATACAATCCTATATTAGAGAAGGAATGTCAAACTTTTCAGCTATAGGCCCCTTATAATACCCCCCTATTAGTTTAAGGGGATTGAGGCCCCTTCATCATAGGCAAGTCTACGAGGTATCCGGTTTTTTGCGCAAGCTTCATGAAGGACGAAAGCACCCGAGCAAAAACACCAAAAAAATTATGAAAAATAATATCTCCAGCTACGGAAGAAGAAGATTGGCGTTCCCTACGGGATTCGAACCCGTGTTACCTCCGTGAAAGGGAGGTGTCCTGGGCCTCTAGACGAAGGGAACAAGGCCGATAAATAACAGCCGCCTATATACTAGGTTATGGGGCAGGAGATCAAGAGGATTTTTTCATTTTTATTAAACATCTTAAAACCCCCTGTTTCTCTAGGGTTTTGGGGTTCTATAGCCAAGCCTATCATGACGTATACGTCACCCCGTGGGCGTGTCCGCAGAACGCTCGCACGCACGGGATCCAGAATCTCGTGCAGCTTCGCTGCACACCTATAAAAAACTAACTACAGAGAGCGCAGAGAAAAACAGAAAAAATAAAAAAACTCTGTTTGCCTCTGTTTATCTCTGTAGTTTAAGATTCTTTGGTGGAGTTTAGCCTCCCTCTCGCCAACCGTCACCCCCGCTTCAGGCGGGGGTCTGGCGTATTGAGTGCAGCGAGATTGCAAAACTCCGTCATCGCCCGAATTTGGCGGAAGACAGATTCTAGGGCGATCCAAAACAGGCTAATATTTCTGGATTCCCTTAGAATTTTTCTATCAAAAAATTCAGGGAATGACGAGTCCTAGGACTTTTGCAACAAGTCTCACTATAAATTCAGCTCTAACCGGCCAAGGCCGCGTCGGAAATCAGGAATTCCACGGATTCTGTCCCGTTCCATTGATTGATTTTGAACTGCCCCAAAAGGTGCAAAGCCCCCCCGTTTCCCCTACTCAGCAACAAATCTCCGAGCGGCGTATCCACAGACCGGAAAGCGATGGCCTTGATTCGCCCGCCGCCTTCCATATCCGAAGCAAACAAACGCACATGAGAACTGCCCACGATATCGGCACTATTCACCTTTACAAAGGGAAGAACGAATTGTGGTTCTGGGTTATCCTGTCCAAACGGGCCAACATTATTTTCAAGCAAACGGACAAAATCAGGTTTTACGCCCCGAACACTGACGATTCCATCCACCAATTCCTCACTGACAAGATATTCTCCGGTCGAGTTTTTTTCTGCTTCCTCACAGAAAAAATGGTATAGCTCGTCCATCTTGTCTGGCAAGACGGTAAACCCCGCCGCCATAGCGTGTCCGCCGCCTTTCAGGAGCAAGTCTTGATCTTTTGCCGCCATAAACAAAGCTGCGAGATTAAACCCTGCGACAGAGCGGCCCGAGCCTCTTCCCTCTAACTGGCCATCAAGGCCAAGCGTAAAGGCCACACAGCAGGTTGGCTTGCCGTATTTTTCTTTGATTTGACCTGCTACCAACCCGTTTAGCCCAACGTGCCATGATGGATCGGCAATCAAGATGACTGGCTTTTCATGCAAGCGGTCCCGTTCAACCATTGCGACGGCCTCGCGCATCATGTCCGCTTGAATTTCGCGGCGTTTGGTGTTGCAATCATTCAGCAACCACGCCAAATTTTTGGCCTCCTCCGCCTCTTCGCAAGAAAGAAGCCGCGCTCCCAAATCCGCTTGGTGAACGCGAGATCCAGCATTGATCCGTGGTCCCAGAATAAAGCCCGCATCGTCTGGACTGGGAAGGGCTTTCACTTGGCCGACTTCACACAAAGCTTTAAGTCCTACGTTTTCCTGCTTGGCCATTTGTGCGAATCCAGCTCGCACCAAGAGCCGATTAGGCCCCGTCAAGGGAACCATGTCGCACACAGTCCCGAGAGCCACAATATCTAGCCAAGATTTAAGCGAAGGTTCTTCAATGCCCAGATCTGCGTAATACCCTCGGTTTCTCAGGGCTGCGTTAACGGCCACGCACGCCAGAAACGTAACCCCCACGGCGGCAAGCATATCATAGCCGCTGGTGTCATCCTGACGCTTTGGGTTGATAATGTAATTGGCCTCTGGCAAGAACTCTGCCTGTTCGTGATGATCGAATACGCAAATATCAAGCCCCATTTCTCGGCCTTGCGCAATCACATCAAACGCTGTGGTTCCACAATCGGCCATCAAAACAATTTCGGCCCCCTGTGCTTTGAGTTCCGCGAGAGCCTTGCTGTTTGGTCCATAACCTTCGGTCATGCGGTCAGGAATATAAAGCTGAATATCCACTCCCAAATGACGAAAGAACTTTTTCAGCACCGCCGCCGAAGTGGACCCGTCCACATCGAAATCGCAAAAAGCCGCTATTTTACGCTTCTGAATAATAGCCTCGGCCAAATATTCAGAAAATTCAGCCATTCCTGCCAAGCGAAAGGGGTCGGGAAAATCCCGCGATAGCTTGGGATTCAGATAGGTTTCTACGCCTTCAAGCGGAACGCCCCGCGTTGCCAATAACCTTGCTACGACTTCGGGAAGCCCCAGACGATCCATCATCTGTTGAACCATCTGATCCTGCGCCGGAGGGAAAACCCACCTTGCTTGCATGATAGAACGCTCAACCTGAAGAGCCAGAGATCCCATTGCGTCTGTACTTACTTATATCGGCTTGCGTTTGAAGTCGTGGCGCGATTCAATCCGGCGGATGGTCCCTGATTTAGAACGCATAACCACCGAATGGGTAATCGCTCCGCCCGAGAATCTCCGAACCCCGGGCAACATCGTGCCTTCAGTCACGCCCGTTGCGGCGAACATCACATTATCGCCCCGCGAGAGATCGTTCAGAGTGTAAATCCGGTTGAGATCACGAATTCCGGCTTTCTCCGCCCGTGCCCGCTCTCCGTCATTGCGAAAAACGAGCCGCCCGAGGATATTTCCTCCCATACATTGCAAAGCGGCAGCGGCAAGAACGCCTTCTGGGGCTCCCCCTGTCCCCACATAAAGGTCAATTCCTCTGTCGGGGTCTGCTGTGGAAATCACTGCGCTAACATCCCCGTCTTGAATGAGCATGATCCGCGCCCCTGCCTCTCTCACCGACTGGATAAGAGATTCATGGCGTGGGCGGTCCAGAATACACACCATCAAATCGCGCACATCCATCAACTTGGCCGAGGCTACTTTTTGCAAGGTTTTTTCGATAGGCGCGTCAAAATCATCAGGGGTCAAATCAACATCCGGTCCGGCGGCCAGTTTCTGCATATAAACATCTGGCGCATGGAGAAAACTTCCCTGATCGCCAATGGCGAGAACCGCAAGGGCGTTTTGTCCCCCCTTCGCGGTAATGGTTGTTCCTTCGAGTGGATCAAGGGCAATATCAACCAAAGGCCCTTCTCCCGTTCCGACTTCTTCGCCGATATAAAGCATGGGGGCTTCATCGCGTTCACCTTCCCCAATCACCACGCGCCCTTGGATAGAAAGTGTATTCAGGGCTTTGCGCATGGCGTTAACTGCAGCGCGATCTGCTTCTTTTTCGTCACCACGCCCAATTTGCATGGAAGCCTCAAGCGCAGATGCCTCGGTTACCCGAATGGCCTCCAGAGTGAGACTGCGATCCATAAAATGAGGGTCAGCTCCGGAAAACGGAGGAATTTTGGCTGGCTGTTGCATATTATATACTCTCCTTGTTCGCTCTAAATATTCAGCATAGGTAACACCAAAGGCGGACCGGCAACGCTTCCCAATTGCCCAACGCGTGCCATCGCCAAATCAATCTGCCCCCATGTTGTGTCATGAGTAGTAATGAGGACAACAACAGGCTGGTTCACGGCTTGCGCCTTTTGAACCAGTGTTTCAATTGAAATCCCTTCATCACGCAAAATTTTTGCTAAGTCGGCAATGACACCGACTTGATCTTTTACCTCAACTCTGAGAAAAAATTTCCCGCCCCACGCCGCAACGCTTGCCCACGAAGCCTTTTGCAAATTAGCCACTGGAAGCCCGAAAACAGGCGTTTTGCGGCCCATTGCCAGATCAATCAGATCGGCCACAATCGCCGAAGCCGTTGGGCCTGCTCCGGCCCCTTTCCCTTCGATGAAGGACGGACCGATAAAGTCTCCTATCATTGAAACGGCATTCATCGCGCCTGTGACGTGAGACAAAGGAGAGGCAAGAGGGACCATTGCTGGCCCCACAAAGCGAAAAATCTCTCCTCCAGATTCTTGAAACGCGCAGCCAAGAAGTTTGATCGAATATCCCAGCTCAGACGCCGCCCGAATATCGGCCAAAGAAATGCGGCGAATCCCTTGAACCGAGAGTTCCGGCAGATCGGGTGACACACCAAAAACCAAACTGGTCAAAAGGCAGAGCTTATGCGCCGTATCTCCTCCGTCAATGTCCAGCGTGGGGTCGGCCTCGGCATAACCTTGCTTCTGGGCTTCGCTAAGGACATCGCCAAAACTCCGCCCCGAATCCTCCATGCTCGTTAGGATGTAATTGCACGTTCCGTTCAAAATGCCGTACAAACCCGAAATTCTGTTTGCCGCAAGACCTTCACGCAGCATCTTGATGAGAGGAATCCCTCCTGCAACGGCCGCTTCAAATTTGAGGCTCTTGCCTGCTTTTTCTGCAGCACAAGCGAGATCCTTACCATGATGAGCAAGCAAGGCCTTATTGGCAGTTACCACATCTTTTCCAGAGGCTAGAGCGTTCTGGACAAGCGAGAGAGCCGGATCATTCTCTCCACCAATTGCCTCAACCACAACATCGACTTCCGGCAAGTCTGCAAGCTGCGAAGGGTGATCCAGCCATTTCATGTTATCAAAAGAAATGCCCCGATCCTTTGTGCGGTCTCTGGCCGAGACAGCCACAACATCAAGGAAGCATCCGGTCCGCGAGGCAATCACACCACGATTGGCCCTCAAAAGAGATAAGACCCCCAGCCCAACATTCCCAAGTCCGGCAACTGCGATTCTCAGTGTTTTCATGGGGGCAAAACTTCCTCTTCAATCATGCCTCCCCTATCAAATCCTGTCAGAGAAGGTGTATCCATCAATATTTCCGGCGGCTCATCAATTTTTGGCTCACTTGAGAAAATTTCTCCAAACCCGAGCAACGAATAAACCGTCACGCGAGGATCACGAATAATCATGGATTCGTGTTTGGGAATATTGAATTGTATTCCGTGAGGCTTCTCAGGCAAATCGGGGATCGTCAAGGTGGGGACCCAAGGATCGAAAATATCTACCCCGCCATCCGAAAGACGACGTCCCAAATCCAACAGGGAAAACATAGGTGGAGCCGATTCAATTTTTGGAGAACTGGCAAGAGAAGTTATCGGCGCACAGCCGGATACTCCCCCACCCAAAATCGGGAAAATGATTGCAACAAAAAAGAAGTAGGAAATACGCACGTCAAGGTTCCTCTAAATTACGCCCGTATCGTGACGCAAACTGTGATTCCAAGCAAGTATTAGAGATTTTCGCGTGGAATTGCATTTTTTTTCGCCCTAGTGCACTGTTATTA